>JBEKLF010000026.1:0-51969 GCA_050010335.1 Terriglobia bacterium | reverse complement strand
CGTGGGGATGCGTGCAGGCATAGAAATATTGTAGATATATAATCTATAACATGTCAAGGAAAAAATGCACGCCCAGAAAGATTTTTTTCGCCCTTTCTCAAAATTACGTGCGGATCAGGGTTCAGCAACCAGGGGACGACGGCTTCGGTCATAATATTTTCACTGGTCTGATCGGCGAATGATGCCCCATAGCGTTTGATGTAAGGGACCCAACTTTCTTCACCCCAAGATTTTGGATCCCCCTTCGTCTGTCCAAGTCCCGCGAAGGCTCCCGCGATGACGTACGCGTAAGGATCAAAGGAATCCTCGATGGCAATCTTGAATTTTCCTTTTGCCGATAGCGGCGCCATGCGGATCTTGGGATCCTCAACCGTCCGGTAATTGGGGAGAACTCCAAAAATGCGGTCATTTTTTGGCTGGACGGAATCACTGGCCGGAGGCTCATTGCTGGCCGATTGCTGGGACCCGGCGGTGGCAAATTGTTGTGCCTCCGCAAAGTTAGCCCCACAGACAAGGACGAGGAGCATCGGCATGGACAGCGCGAGCGAACGATAACGTTCGCGAAGGTCAGAGGTGGAAGAGCCCATGACGCGATGAGATGCGGAGATTGCTGGTTCCGTTGTATTCCCACACGATGGCCGCTGCGGCTGGGCGGAACTGGAGGAGATTGGGCCCTTGGCGATTGGTGGGCCAAGACCAGACGCGGGATTATGCGGGCAGGATGCCCGCAGTCCTACTCGTGGCATGGCCATCCTGGCCATGACTGCGCTCGGGCAGGATGCCCGCGCCACAGCGGGCGGGACGCCCGCGCTACATCCAATTGGTCCACTGTCGATCGGTGATGTTAGCAATGGATGGATTATCTAAAACATTAAATCGCGGCTATTGGCTTGCGGCTTCGCCGCATGCTCTGCGGAAAGGCTCCGCCTTTCCGTTGCGGGGCACCACAATAAACTCTCTCCGCGCCGCCTGCCCCGGCATCGGGGCAGGCGGCGCGGAGGGGGATAAAATGCGTGCGATGGGCCGGAAAGGCGAAGCCTTTCCGCAGAGCAGGGGGCGAAGCCCCATCAAACGACTTGCATGCTAATTTGGACAGCCTTGCCACGAGGGCGGCCCCTGCGAGATCCGCAAAATGTTTGCTGGAAGAACAACTGATTGAGACCTTGCATTGCGGACCTGGTCTTTAGCTCACCGTCACGGAAATCTGTGCGTTGTGGGTAGTGCTCGTGGATGTACCGGTCACAGTGACGGTCCCCGATTCCGGCTGAGGGGAAGTCGAGCCGCCGCCACCACCGCCACCACTGCTGCCGCAGCTCAAGCTGGCCAGCAAGAGGGCCGCGAGAACCGCTCCCAGCGCCACGTGCCGCACGATCCAGATCGCTGCCGGCACGCCGCCGCGGCGAAGTCTGGAGAGAGCGATCAGCAACAGGCAAAGCAGGGCAACACCGGCCACCCACCATGCGCCGAAGCGAGGGTTCCGGGGAAACGCCGGAAAGCCCCTTGCGGTGGAGGAAGCAGTTATGGTGACGGTCGCTTGATCGTTGGCGCCCAGCGTGCCGACCGAGCAGGTAACACCCGTGAGGGTGCCCGTGCTACAAGTGAAGGTTACACTGCTCGTGGGAATGTTGTTGATCGGAGTCAAGGTAAGCGTGGATGTACCGTTGGCTCCGGGGGCTATCGTCAAGCTGGTAGGTGAAACGCTCAGCGAAAAATCCGGAGCGGCGGTCGTGAAGCTGAACACGCTCGACCAATCCGCATTTTGGCCGGAGGGCGCGAGGGCCTGCACCTCCCAGTAGTAAGTGGTCCCCCCGACCAGAGCGCTCGCCGAAGGAGTGTAAGATGTTCCCGTGGTCGTGGTACCGACCGCGCAGCCTCCGCAGGTTCCGACCGCAGAGTTTGTGGGCAAGGCGCTTTGCACCGCAGCAATTAAGATTCGATAGCCGGTACTCCCTGTGACGCTTGTCCAGGTGAAGGTGGGAGTGACCGAGACCGCCGTCGCTCCATTAGCGGGGGCGCTCAGCGTGGGTGCGGCTAGCGTCGCGCCGGCGGTGGTAAAGCTGAAGATCTCCGACCATGCAGCGAGCCCTGTGCTGGAAGAGGGCTCTATCGCTTGCACCTGCCAAAAGTACGTGCCCGCGGCCAAAGCGCTCGCCGGAGTGTAGGAACTCGAATTCGCCTTGGTCGTATCAACAATCGTGCATGCACTGCAAGTGCTGGTGCCGGGATTGGTGGTCAAATCGGCGGGGCTGGTGGCGATCATGATTCGGTAACCATTGTTACCGCTCACCGCCGACCAACTGAAGGCGGGCGTCAGAGCCACCCCCGTCGCACCGTTGGCAGGAGCGGTCAAGGTCGCGGCTGGCAAACCCGCCGTCGTCGAATCCCACTCCATAACCAGGTTATAGGCATCCACCGACCCAAGGCCGGTCACCTGATCGTAACCGACACCGGCGCTGTACCCGATCTCGCCGCCGGTGGGGCAATTCGGGCTCCCGACCTCGCAGGGCACCATGTTGTTGCCAGTGGTGATGTCGTGGAATGCCGCGGGAGCGTACTGCGCCATGGGATAGAGGATGGGGTTGATATTGCCCTGGCCCGGCGGAGTGTTCACATGCTGCTGGTTTATGAGGGCGACGATCCCGGCAAAGGTAGGCGCCGCAGCCGAGGTTCCACCCACCACCGTCAGGTCCTGGTTAGCATCACGAAATCCGTTGACGCAGCTCCCCTGAAGACAGGTCAGCAGGGCTTCGTGGACAGGGGAGGAATTCAAGGAAAGGTCGGGGACGTCACGCGCGTTATCGCTGGGCACGCCGGGTCCGGTCTGCCAGGTCGGCTTCGTTGTAAAGTACGAGCTTACTCCTCCACCCCCTGCCAACAGCTCGTGCTGCGTGTTCACTGGGCTTAGCGTATCGTTCCACCCCATCTCGGGGATGTAGGATAGCGCGGAAGTGATGATGTCTCCGGTGACACTTGTTGCAGCTTGCCAGTACAACCCCGAACCCTCGTTGAATTCGGTTCCACCCATTCCGGTAACATACGGGACGCTGGCGGGCGCATCGACGGCCAAGCCGTGCATGGCAGTCGTCACAACGGAGGTCGAATTCGCAGGGGGAACGTCACAATCCGCTGCGCCCGAATCACCAGCGGCTGCCACAATGGTTTGTCCTTGCGAATTCGCCCGCTGGGCATTCTGCGCCAAGGTACTTAAGGGCGTAGAACCCCAGTTCGCTTCGCACTCACCGTAGCTGATGCTGATGACCGGCGCGATATTCTTATCAATGGCGTCATAGAGCGAATAATTGATGACATCGGTCGAGTAAAAATAGATGATTGTGGCATTCTTGGCCACAGCGCCCGCCCACTCGACATCAAGGCTGGCTTCTTCGATATCCCCCGACGAGAGTCCTGGGTCCGTTGAATTCGGATCGAGCTCGAGCTTTGGACTATTCGCAGGGAGTCCCGCAGCGCTGCGGAAAGCGGTGACGTCACTGCCGCTGTCATAGAGGTCCGTTTGCCCCATGACTGCCACGGTCTGGTTCGTGCCATCGATTCCCGCATTGTAGAGGTTAGCGACGTCATAAACGACGGCGAAATCACCCGGGGCAACAAACGTATTCCCGCTGATGGCGGAGGTAAAGTCCGGTTCAGCCTTGACGTGGCGAACCCTGCTGCGAGGTTTGAGGCGGTAATTGTCGAGCCCGCGAACACCCAGCACCACGTCGGCGAGGGCGGCGGGCACGGCAGGCTCCGACGCATTGGCAAAGTACGTTTGGCCGTGGAATGAAAAGTTGTGAATCTCCGTTTGAAAAGCCGCTTGCACTTGTGCGGCAGTGCCGGAGAAAGAAACCCACGTACGGCCCCGGGCCGTCTGGGTGATGGTGAAGCCCTGCGACTGCAACCAGGCCACAACCTGCTTGATGTCATTGGGGCTCAACCCAAATCGGTCGGCGTATTGCTCTGGCCGAAGCCAATGATGATAGTTGGGCGAGGAGGGATCCTGCTGCTCGGCGAGGAGCTCGGTGAGATCCGCTTGCTGGCTCGCCGTGAGCTTGAACATGAGGGAAATGTTTTCGAGCTTGAGCGAGCCCTCCGCCGGTCCCATGTCGTTCTCGGGCTGGACCATGGGGCGGACGTTGCCCTCCAGCCACACGGCCGGCGATCCGGCAATCGGCCGCGAAATGCGGTCCTGCTGGGGCGACTGCGCGCAGGAAATCCGGCCCGGCAAGAAGACCAGCCACAAAAGTGCAAGGAGATTCAGAGCAATGATTGTTTTGCGTCTCATTTACGACCTACCCTCTACCGAAAGAACTAGAAAGCGAAGTAACCGTCGGGGGCGCTCGCGTTGTTGGGGACGGTCGTACCCGCAATCCCTACGAACACGCTGCGGCCGAAGAAAAACGGCACTCCGAGGTCAAAATAATCGGTCGATAAGCCTTCGCCGCTCGGGCCACCCAAGTTGTTGAAGGCGGCAAAGCCGGGGCTTGTGGAAAACAGCGTGTCGGCATTGGCGATATCCAGCGTGACGGTTCCCGCGCTGCCATTGGCGCCGCTGATCGACAGCGAAAGTGCCAGGGGCGAGTTCGGGCAGTAGAAAGGGTTGTCGAAGCAATCCTGGATGCCGAGGGTTTGAGCATCCAAAACATAGAGCGCATTCGAGCCCGTGTCGAGGAAGCCTTCCGAGGTGTAGGAGGTATTATTGTAGCCGACGGTGGGAAAATTGCCGTTGGCGTCGGCGGCGTAGAGGGTGGCGCTCCCCAGGCCGTTATTGGATTCGGTTCCGACCCCGAAAATCAGCGTGCCGGCGGAAATCATGCTGGTCCCATCCGCACTGGTGTGAGGCAGCGAGGGCCCTCCGGTAGCGGGAATCGACGGGAGGACAATCTCCACGCCGTTGTTGTCTTTGGCGAACAAGGCGACGGGATTCGAAACCTGTTGTCCCACCGGAAGCGGCGTTGTCTGGCAGGCGCCTTGCGGGCACACGTAATAAGGGTAGGGGGTAAAGGTTTGGCCCGCGGCGCAGTCGAGACCACAATCCTGGACGTAAGTACCTACCCCGAGGATACCGTTGGCGCCCAGCGCTGCCACCGTGTCAAGGTTGGGGCCTTCCCCCAGACTCAGGCAACTGGAGGCGGGCACGGTGAACACCGTATCGCCCAACACCTGAATAGGAAGGTAGGACGCTTTCTCGCCGGCGATCTCCACATCCGCCACCAGCACCGGCCCCCAGGCGTAAGACGTATCGCCAAACTGGACGCACTCCTGCACCTGATTCTGGTGGGAGTCCAGAACCGTAGTCAACTCGGTGGCCGGAATCGTGGTGAGCGCGGAATTGAGCACACGCAATCCCACCGAACCCGTATCTACCAGAATGTCGGGAATCGTCTGGCATTGGGCCGTGCCCGGCAGGCAGACGGTGACCGAGGTGAAAAGCCCGTTGTAGTAATCCGTGCTGGAAACCCCGGTGTCCCCATTGATTCCAAAACTGACATAGAGGGGCGCGGTGTTGCTGGCGGTTACGGTCAAGGTGGTGGAAGCGGATTGGCTGGTGTCAGCCTGGCTGGTGGCCGTCACCACAACAGTGGGAGGGTTCGGGACGCTCGCGGGCGCCGTGTAACCTCCGGCGCTGGTAATGAGCCCTACGGTCGAACTGCCTCCTGCCACGCCATTTACAGACCAAGTGACGGCGGTGTTGGCGCTGCCGGTGACGTTGGCCGTAAACTGCACGGTCGATCCCGCCGTCGCCGACGAGTCGATCGGCGAAACGGTGACCGTGGGACTTACCGAGGGAGCCGTTATCGTTACGAGGGCCGAACCGAAGGGGTAGGTTTCCGCCGAACTGATGCACTTAACCGTCACCGTGGCGGGATTGGGGACGGAAGCCGGCGCCGTGTAGAATCCCGTAGAGTCAACAGTACCCACAACGGAATTACCGCCCAGGATATTATTTACAGCCCAAGTCGTCGTCGTGCTGATCGAGCTGACCACGGTGGCGGTAAACTGCACCGACGCTCCTGCTTGAACCGTCGCGGACATGGGCGATACGGTGATGACCGGCAAGGAGATGTCGTTGCCGGTGCGGGTGATCGTGCAACTGCTCAGAAAGATCCCGCTGGCCAGGATCACCAGAAGGATTGCCAGCGTGGCCGGGGAAGCGGTCTTCAACCTCATTGCACCACCTCCGGCAAAAGGTTCGTGGGCAAGAGGCTGGGTAGGTATGCGCGGCCGTGGTACGACCGCATGTGCCCGCCGCTCGAAAATACGAAATCGTTCTTCTGAATGATTAGCGGGCCGCCGTGGCGCCCCGTCTGAGCCTGCGCGTACTGCTGGAGATAAGTGAAGTAAGATCCCAATAATTGCTGCATGTTCGGCACGCGAGGCCCCTGCCAGGAAACCCCAAAGACTTTGCCCGCCGGCGAAACATATTCTCTCACAACCGCGCCGCTTGAATAGGTGATCTGGTGGAGGCGATAGCCCTCGTGGGCTTCATCGCGAATTTGACCTCGCAGGAACTGCCGGTCAGCGCTCACCGAAGCTTCCGGCTCGCCCAGCACTGCCCACGCCGGGGCAGCACCCAGAATCAGGATCAGCAAGACTCCCCACACCACCCTCATGCACCTCCATCCATGCCTTTCTTCCATTCGCCCTTGCCGCCTTTTCCGAGACTACCCTTCCCTTTGAAGGGTTTCCTGCATCGTGTTGAGCCACAATCAAAATACCACAGTCTGTTACAAGCCATCCAGTGCTGAGAAAACAGGGGAATCTGGGAGCGCGGGCATCCTGCCCGCAATTGCGGCCGGGAGCGCGGACATCCTGCCCGCAGTTGCGGAAGCGTGACGGCCTTGCCTGGCGGGCAGGATGCCCGCGCTCCCAGCCCACCGCGACCTGAAAAACGGGTTGCGCGAATTTGGATGCTTCACCCACAACTCGGGTTGTAGTGGGAAGGTTATGAGGAGCAGGAAAATCGGTAGGGGCGCAGGGCCGATCTTGAATTGCGATCGGCTCGCGCCCCTACACTGGGAGGAGACTAAAAAGCGTAGTATCCGTTGGTGGAAGTCGTACCCGATGTTGCTCCACCTTCGGTCGTACCCCCGATGCCGAAGAAAATCGTCTTGCCGAAGAAAACCGGCAGGCCGAGGTCCCAGACATCAGTCGCCGCGCTACAGGGAGAACCCGTAACGGGAATGCAACTAGGGCCCGCCAAGTCGTTATACGCGGCAAACGAAGGGTTAGCGTTAAACAAATTAAGGGCATTGGCGATGGAGAGATCGAGGGTTGTCGAGGTGCCGTTGGTACCCGCGACTTCGAGCGAGATACTCAGGGTCGAGCTCGGACAGTAGAGCCCAATGTCCGTCCCGCTCGAAATACAGTCGGTTGTGCCGAGCGTAGTTTCATCGGAAATGAAGAGGGTGTCCGAGCCAGCGTCGAGAAACGTCCCGCCACTGTTGGCAGAGGTCGAGGTGACACCATTGTAGGTAGATGATGCGAAGTAACCGTAATCGTCGAGCTCATAGACACTCGCGGTGCCGGGAATCGCATTGTTGGTCTCGGTGTTGACGCCAAAAGTCAGGGTACCTGTGGCCGTGGCTTGCCCGGCCGCTGGAATGGGCGGTAGCGTGAGCACCTCCCCATTAATGTCCGCGGAAGAAAATGCCGCCACGGGATTCCAGACCTGATCATTAACCGGAACACCTGCTTGTTCGGCGTCTCCGGCCGAGTCGACGAGCCAATAGAAGTCCCCACTGGAGGCTGTCGTGCACTGATTTACCCCTCCATAAACGCAATCCTGGGCTTCGACACCAATACCAATGAGGCCGTTGGCGCCGAAAGTCGCCACGGTGTCCTCATCAGGGGTGTTGGTTGACTGCACGCATTGGCTGGCATCCGTTACGGCAACAGGCACGGTGTCCGTGCTGATAATCTGGATGGGAATGCCCGTGCTTGCCGTTCCACCCGCCGAGGCCGGCACCTGTGAAGCCGTTTCCCCGCCGATCTGAACGGTCGCGGACTCAACCGGGCCCCAATTGAATGAGCCATCACCGTACATCGTGCATTCGTTTAGGTCATCCCCCTGGCCATCATTAATCGCCGGTAGGGTCACACCGGTAAGCGCTGAGGCCAATATGCGCACCCCGACTGATCCGGTGTCCACCAGGACGTTGGGGACTGACACGCAGGTCGAGGTGCCCGGCGTACAAACATTGAGCGTAACATAGATCCCGTTGTAGTACTGGCCAGATTGGCCGTTGGGCCCGAAGTTGACGTTGACGGCCACGGTGTTCGACGTGTTGGTCGCACCCGTCAAAGCCACCGTCTGGGTCCCGGCACTATCGGTGATGGTAAGCGTGCCGGATGCCCCAGTGGTCGAGGTAGGCGTGAAGGTCACGTTGATGGTGCAAGTCGCGCTGGCCGCGAGGCTGGCCGGACAGTTGTTGGTTTGGGCAAACGGTGCACTTGTCGAGACGCTGACACTGGTAATTGCACTGGTGCCGGCGTTCGTGAGAGTAACAGCCTGAGGCGCACTGGTCGTGCCCACCGCGACGCCCGAAAACGTGAGACTGGTGGGGGAGACAGAAGCGCCGGTGGCGGTTCCCGACAAGGTCACCGTCTGCGGACTGCCGCTGACGTTGTCAGTAATGGTCAGGGTGCCGTTGACCGTGCCGGGGGCCGTGGGAGTAAATGTCACGCTGATCGAGCAAGCGGCGCCGGCGGCAATGCCCGTGCCGCACGTATTGGTTTGGGAGAAACCACTGCTCGTTGTGATACTGGAGAAGGTCAGAGAGGCGGTTCCAGCGTCAGTGACCGTCATTGACTGAGCAGCGCTGGCAACTCCCACGCCGCTTGAGAAGGTGGTAAAGGTGGTGGGCGCCAGGGTAATCGCAGGGGTACCGGTGCTCGTGTTACTGCTAGAACTGCTACCACAACCTGCCAAAACCGCCAATCCCATCAGGACGGCGAAGAGACGGATCAAAGTGCCTGTGGAAAGAGTTCTTGCACTCATTGCACCACCTCCGGCGTAAGGTTTGCAGGAACCAGGCCGGGCACATACGAGCGTCCCCGGAAGGACCGCATGTGGCCGAAACTGGAGAACACAAAGTTATCGGTCTGAATCGTCACCGCGCGGCGCGGAACCACACGCGTTCGCTGCCCCTGCTGGAGGTCCGCCATGTGCGCCCCCAACAACTGCTGGAGGTTGGGCATGAAATGACTCTGCCATGAAATTCCAAATACAATTCCGGCCGGCGAAACAAACTCATTCACCACACTGCCGTCCTTCATGGTGATCTGGTGCAGGTTGTAACCCGTTTTGGCCACCATGACGTGCTGGCCACGAAGAACTTGCACATCGGAACTCACCGTGGATACATTTTCGCCCAGCACAGCCCAGGCTGGAACACTGCCCAACAACAGCATGAGCAGAACTGCAAAAGTCCTTTTCATCTCTTGCCTCCCTACCTTTCTTCTGCATTTGTATATCCTATGCTCTTGCTTGGACGGGTTTGTGGCATCAAAAGGTTTCCAAGAACATGTTAAATAATTGCAAAATACTATTTGACATAAGGCAAGCTCCCATGTTGATCTCAGAGCCCTGGTGTTTCTTGTGCCGGCCGCCCTAAAGGGATCCCTACAGTCCCGATTTCCCCTAACTCATACAGGAGGCAGGAGCCAGCCCCAATGCTCTTCACTTATCCCATAGGGGTTCGTTACCGATTTCCTTTGCCAAAAGGCAGAGGAGTAGAGTTATTGGCAGGCCTGACAGTTTAGTGCCAACGTGGCCTGACATGTTGCCACCGACAACTGAATACCCGCGAAGCGTCCTGGCACTCTGCTTGCTCACCATCCACCCTATGTGAACCGAATTGGCCCTAGGCTGCCTCCCTCGCCAGGCCGGGACGCATTGGAGAGGCTGCCGAAGGGGGAAATCGTCCCCCCCCGAGCGTCGGCGGGCGCAAGGAGCTACCTTCCCTGAGGCCAAGCTACGTTTGAGAGATGGGCGAGTTTTGTTTGTCACGCACCGATTGGGGGTTTTACTAGCTCCGCGATCGGGATCACACGGGAATGAGTATGGACGAAGATCCAAGAACTCCGTACTCAGAATCAAGAGCTGGGGTCAATCGTGGGCTCTGATTTCTATTTCCCGATTAGCCGACCTGGCCACGCAACGCCTTCTGTACAAGCTGCAGTTCTTCGAGAAGGCGGGCGCATTGATGAGGGGTCAATGGCGGGGATCCGACCGAAGGGAAGGTTTCCTCCAGTGCCGCGATCAAACGTTCCGCCCCCAGCAGGGTGGCGCTTTCCATGATCTGAAGGAAGTCCACCTGGAGGACATTGGCATTGTTTATTGACCAGATTTGCAGCGCCGCGATGGCCTGGTCAACTTGGGTAGCGAAATTCTTAGCAAGCTTCTTGTAAGTTTCCAAGCTCAGGGAGTACCGGTTGGTCACCGCTGATGTGCTCATCATGATGGCCCTCTCCTGCCCGAACACCTTCATTACCCTTTCGATCAAGAGGGCGGGCCTGACGGGCTTCAGAATATAGCCATCGGAGCCGAGCGCAACCGCGTGGGCGACCGTCTGCGGGTCATCTCGCACCGTCGTCATGATAACGGGGAGATGTCTCCAGGCCGGGTTCTCTCGCATAGCACAGAGCAGATCCAGCCCGCTGGACTCCGGCATCATGAGGTCGGTGATCACACCCTGAATGTCGGGGTGGGTACCTAATAGGGACAAGGCCTCAAAACCGTTCCGCGCCAGGATCACTGTATAACCATGACGGGTGAGAATCCCCGCCATGAGGGTAGCCGTTACCGCATTGTCTTCTGCCACGAGGATTGTCATAGTTGTGGATCTCCCCGGGAGATGGCTCCACGGTCCCTTTTAGGGGTATTACACGCTTGCTCCGGCTTCCGGGCCTAAGCCCTTCTCATGCCGCCTTGTTTTCGAGATTGCGCAGTTCATATTCCAACTGGTGGATAGCACCTTCCAGGCGCGCGACCGCTGCGCCGGCGCCCTCGATCTTCCCTTCCCTGGCCATGATCTCCAAGGTTCGCGCGGCATCGAACGCCTGAGGCGCAGCGATATCTCCAACCGAACCCTTAAGCGCGTGCGCGGCCCGCTCCAACATCGAGGCGTTACTTTGCTCAGCGGCTTGGCGAACGCCATCCAGAAGTTTGGGGCACTCGTGGAGAAACATCTCGATGATCTCCTTGCCCAATGATTCGTCACCTTCCAACCGCGTTAGCAAACTGGATTTATCAAATATCATTTGCATGGGTGCATCTTGCGATTCGACTTTGTCCGTTGGCGCTGCCACCCGTTGGATGATTTCAAACAAGGCGATGGCCCGAAGGGGTTTGGCGAGATAACCCTCCATGCCGGCGGCTTTACAGGCGTCCTCCTCGCTCGGCATGGGGTGAGCCGTCATGGCGATGATAGGAAGGCGTCCCCCGTTCTTGCGCTCGATTTCCCGGATTGCCCGGGTCGCATCCAACCCATTCATGCACGGCATCTCCAAATCCATCAGCACGAGGTCAAAACCCTGCGAATGCGCGTCCTGGACGGTGGCAAGAACCTCCATGCCGTCTGCGACCACGGAAACCTGGTGGCCGCGCTTTTCCAGCAGGTGGGTCACCAGCACCTGGCTTACCTCGTTGCTCTCCGCCAAGAGGATGCGCAGCGCGCGGCCGAGTTCCTGCGAGGATCCACAGATCTTGGCAGGGGCATTCCCTTCCACCGAGGTTTCCAGCGCCTTCACCATGGCCTTGACCAGATCTGATTCCCGTACCGGCTTGGTGCAATAGTCCACAATCCCCAACTCGCAGCAACGGGTGGCGTCGTGCCCGGCATCCGTGGGAGGAAGCATCATCAGAATGGGAGCCCAGAACCCGGGGATGCGGCGCACCCGTTCAGCCAAGGCAAGACCTTCGCCACACGGCATCTGCGCGTCAAAGAGCGCAAGACGGAATGGCGCGGCAGAACTCTGTGCCCCGCGGATCGTCGCCAAGGCTGCTTCCGCGCCATCCACAACCGTTGGAATCATGCCGCGATGGCGCAATATATCCCCCAGGATTTCACGGCTGGGGGCGTGGTCATCCACCACCAAAACCCGCACGCCACGCAGAAGGTCGCTTCCCCCCTTGTCCGCCGGCGAAGCCGTGCGGGCGGCCAAGCCCAAGCACACAGTAACGTGGAAGGTGCTTCCGCGACCCGGTTCGCTATCCACCCAGATGGAGCCGCCCATCATTCGCACCAATTCCGAGCAAATAGCCAGCCCCAACCCTGCACCCTCGAAGCGTCTGCTCAAAGAGCCATCCGCCTGTGTAAACGCCTCGAAGACCATATCGATCTTATCAGCAGGAATTCCCACCCCGGTGTCAGATACGGAGATGTGCAGCTCCGTGTCCGATTCCTTCTGCGATTCCACCCCGGCGCGAACCAACACTTCACCACGCTCGGTGAATTTGATGGCGTTTTCAACCAGATTCCCGATGATCTGCTTCAACCGCACCGGATCACCCACCAAGGGTGAGGGAATGGCAGGGCTTAAACCACAAGCCATCTCCAGGCCTTTGCGATACGCTTGGATCGCCAGCGGACGAAGGGCTTCTTCCATCACTTCGGCCAGGATGAAGGGGGTGGCCTCCAATTCGAATTTCCCCGCTTCGATTTTGGAAAAGTCCAAAATGTGGTTGATCAGCCCCAGCAGGGAATCTGCCGAGGACTCGACAAGCTCCAAGTAGCTGCGCTGCTCGGGGTTCAGCTCTGTGGCGAGGGCGAGTTCGGTCATGCCGATGACCGCATTCATCGGCGTTCGGAGCTCGTGGCTCATATTAGCAAGAAATTCACTCTTGGCGCGATTGGCCTCCTCGGCTGCCTCCATGGCTTTGCGCGTGGCAACCTCCACTTGTTTGCGTTCCGTAATATCCTGCACGAGTTCGGCGACGCGGACTACTTTCCCCGCCGAGTCGCGGATGGGGAACGCGCGGTCCCACATCCACCGCACCGTTCCGTTCGGACGGATGATGCGGTATTCCCACTCTCCCCGGCTGCGGTTGGAAAGTTCCAAGCTGGCCGCGATGGTCGGGCGGTCATCCGGGTGGATGCCTGCCAGGAACGAGCGGGGGTTCGCATACAAACTCTCGCAGCTCCGGCCCCAGACTTTCTCATACGCGGGGCTGACGTAGAAAACCTTGTTCACCTGTGGATCGAACAGTAAGAGGACCTCTTCCACGTTCTCCGCCAATTGCCGAAAGCGCTCTTCACTCTCCTGCAATCTTTCCTCGGCGAGTTTGCGCTCAGTTACGTCCTCCACAATCCCGTCGTAGAATAGAATCTGATTACCTTTTCCGCGGATAGCTCGAGCGCTCTCCCGCACATGGATTGCCGTCCCATCCCTCCTTTTCCAAACCGCCTCCAAGCCCTTCACCTCTCCTTCCCGCGCCATCCGTTCGTGGAAGAGTTGCCGGGGATAAGTGGGCTCGAACCCCTGCTCCTCCAGGCTGCGTTTCCTCAACTCTTCCAGCGTCTTGTACCCCAACATCTTCACCAGAGTAGGGTTTGCCACCAGGATCTCACCCGCGAGGTTGGTCCGGTAAATGCCGACCGTAGCATTCTCAAAGAGGCTCCGGAAGCGCTCCTCGCTTTCGTGGAGGGCGGTTTCAGCGTGTTTGCGGTCGGTGATATCGGCGATGATGCCGATGACCCCGACGATCTCCCCGTTGACCCCAAAGTGCGGGCCGAAAACGCTGTAGACCCAGCCTGACTTGCCGGTCGAGGGCACGTGGAAGGGTGTGTCGGGGGCGTGCACAACTTCTCCCGCCAGGGCGCGACGGATAATAAGGCCGACCTTTTGCTCCCGTATGTGTGGGAAGAGATCAAATCCCTGCTTGCCCAAAGCTTCCGAGGCCGGTACGCTCGTCAGTTCTTCCATGAAGCGATTCCAGACCTGGTAGCGGAATTCGCGGTCATAGACCACAACACCTTCCTGGGCGCTGGCGATAACCTCTCGATTAAACTGCTCGCTCTCGCGCAAAGCCATTTCCGCCCGCTTGCGCTCGGTGATGTCCGAGAGAAGGCCATCGGCGTAGTGCACACCGTCCCTTTCGTAGGATGCAACCGCCCGGTCGTGAACCCAGATCCACTCGCCACTCTTGCGCTGGACACGACACTCCAAGTCATACGCCTCGCCCCGGCTGAAAAGAGCTTCCAGGGAAGCTCGCGCCCTGCGGGCGTCCGGATTGTCACCCCCACGGAAGAGGCGAACGCCATCCTGCATGATCTCGGTGGCGCTGAACCCGCTAAGCTTCTCGATGTTGGGGCTGACATAGGTGAGGTGGCCCATGGAGTCGACCGTCCAAGCGACGTCGGGAATGTTAAGAACCAGGGAACGGTATTTCTCCTCGGCTAGAGCCAGAGTCTGCTCCGCTTGTTTTCGTTCGGTGATGTCGCGGGCGAAGCCACAAGCGAATTCCTTGCCGCCGAATTGCACGTAGGTGATGACAAGGTCAACGGGAAACTCGCTTCCGTCCTTGCGCCGGTGCACCGTGTCCATGGAGAAAAAGCCCTGGCTGCGAAGGCACTGCCAGAGGCGCTTCAGGATCTCGGGAGAAGCGTTCGGTATCACCTCTCCCATGGTCTTTCCAATTAATTCCTCGCGCCCATAACCCAAGGCTTTGCACCCGGCATCATTGACGTAAATGAGTCGATCGTCGGCGTCCGTCCAATAGGCACCATCGTTACAGACATCGATTGAATGCTTAAGTAGGGCAAGCTCTTCTTCCGCCCTTTTGCGGTCGGTGATATCGATGAAGCTTTCAAGAAGGTGTTGACGCCCGCCGATGACCACGGGTACCACGGTCTTGATAATAGCGCGCCGTTCGCCAGAAACGGTCAGGAGAACACGCTCGGAGTTGTCCACCGTCTGGCCCAAATCGGAAACCGGGCAACGATCCCGTTCTGCCGGACAGATGAATTTGTGGCATTCGGCGCCCACCACCTTACCGCGCGGCGCTCCAATCAACTTTAGGGCCACAGGGTTGACATCCACGATCTGGTGCGTCTCCGGATCGATGACGACAATCCCGGTCTGGACCGAATCGACGATAGCCTGGAGCCGGGACTGGTTCTCCTGTAACGCCTGTTTCGCGTGCTTGTGCTCAGTGATATCCGAAACAAGGCCGTGCAGGTATTGGACGCCGTCCTTTTCATAGGCGCCCATGGCGCGTGCCCGCGCCCAAATCCACCTCCCGTCTCTCCGTCGCGTCCGGTACTCCACCTCGCGAGGTTGATGGTCCCGGAAGGCAGCCTCCAAGGAATCCTTGATCGCTTGTACCTCGCCGGGATGGACCGTCTGGAAGAAAAGATCCATGCCGGCCTGATAGTGATCCTCGGCGGTATATCCATTGAACCTTTCGATATTGGGGCTAATAAAGACGAAACGGCCTCGGGAATCCGCCGTCCAGACCACGTCGGGAATATTCAGGACGATGGAGCGGTATTTCTCCTCGCTTTGACGGAGCGCCTCCTCGGCTTTCAGGTGGTCAGTAATGTCGCGGGCGATGGCGGAGCTCCCCACCACCTCCCCGCGACCGTTCTTGATGGGCGCTATGCTCAGTGAGACGGCAATGCGCCGCCCGCCCTTACTCATCCGGACCGTCTCGAAATTGGTGATTCTCTCCCCCCGCCCGACCTGCCCGACCAGGCAGGACACTTCATCGCAAAGATCAGGGGGAGCGAGAATGGACACATGCTTCCCCACGATCTCTTCGGGGCGATATCCGTATAGAATCTCCGCGGCTCGGTTCCAACTGACAATGGTGCCCTGGGGCGTAATGCCCTCAATAGCGTCATTGGAAGATTCCACGATGGCAGCCAACTGCGCGCGAGCTTCCTCGACCTGCTTGCGGGCGGAGATGTCCTGCCCAATGGCCACGAAATGAGTAATCTCACCGGACATTTGGCGAACCGGGGTTATGGTCAATTCCTCGTCATAAAAGGTCCCGTCCTTCCGCCGGTTGACAATCTCCCCTCGCCACACCCGTCCGGATAGGATGGTGTCCCACATGTTGCGATAGAACTCCGCGTCATGCTTGCCGGATTTGAGCAGGCGGGGATTCTTGCCGACAACATCCTCCAGGTTATAACCCGACAAGGCCATGAAGGCAGGATTGACCCACAGGATGTTTCCATCGCGGTCAGTAATCACTATTCCGATGGCAGCAACCCTCAGGGCGGCGGCCTGCAACAGGACTTGCTGCTCCACCTGCTTCCGCTGCGTCACATTGCGGGCGATGGCCTGAACTCCCACCACCTTCCCGTCCTCATAGAGAAGGCGTCCACGAACCTCTACGGCGATCCGGGCCCCGTACTTCGCGATAACTTCAAGTTCAATGTCTCCAGACGCCTCCCCTTCCTTTGTTTTGCCCATTGCCTGGCGCATCACATCGTGGTACTCACGAGGGATGATCTGCGCGATATTCATGCGTGAAAGCTCCCCGCGCGTGTATCCCAAAACCTTGACAAGCGTGTTGTTCACCGAGGTGAAGTTCCCCTCGAGGTCGCGCGTATAAACCATGTCAATGGCGTTTTCCAGCAGATTGCGGTAACGATCCTTGAGCGCCGCCTCGCGCCGCAGCCATTCCCGAATCTCCTCGGTCTTCGACCGCACCTGCCTTCGCAGGAGAATCACCCACGCGGCAGCGGCAAGCATCATGGCACCCATCAGTCCCAGCACGTTGCGCGTCCGCTGAAGGTTCCACCACGGAGCTTTATCCAACACCTCCACGTCGTGGGGGGAGCGAACTAACAGGCGAAATGCCGGAGGGGATCCCTTTTCCTCCGTCAACACCTCACAAACACCGGTAATCCGCAAGCGGCTGCCCCCCGGTAGGCGAGCGAGCGCCTCCCTAGCTCCTTCGCCGAGAACCTGAGCGCGAAAAGCGACGTGACCTGCCACCACCAACAGCGACGGGGGAGAATCGCCAATGGTGATCGCCCTGAACATCCGGCCCTCCAACCGGACCAGCGAACTGTCGAAGTTCCCCTGGAGGGCCTCCTCCAAGGAGATGTCGACCGGCACAGGCGGAGGGCCACTGGCGAGCTTGCGGAACTCCGCATCCTCAAGCTTCCTGGAACCCTCCCCCAGCGCCGGGAATCCCCACACTTCCACCTCGTCACCCGGCTGGACAGTAGTCGGCTGGGATGTTTCCACCTCGAGGCTTTCCGTCGCATCCTTGATGTACAGCGCGCTGAAGGGCCTCTGCAAGGTCACGATTCCGCGGACCTTCACCCGGTGGCCCGAGGTGGTCCGCTCATTCAGCCTGGCGAGGTCGCGGATTGATTCCACGGAGGGAGTTTCTGCCGTCAGGGTCCCTGGCTCGAGGACTCGTAAAGAATTTAAGTCTTGGACGTAGACGACTATTCCAATTAGCTGTTGTTTTGCATTGAAGATTCCCCCGCAAACACCTTGAATCTGGATTTTAGAGTCCAGCAGTTTGGCCGGCGCGCTTGCGGGATAGTTCTGCACGACGACCCGGATGCGTCCCAGCCCCACGGAGAGGGAAAGGTCGAGTTCCTTCGAGGGCTCTTGAATTTGTGTAGAGTGTACGATGCCCGCAATTTCAACCCACTGGCTGTCTTGCTGCCCCAAAGCTACTTCCTCATAGCGGGGGCGGAGCGGAGCGGGCAGCGGCGCCCGGCCAAGGATCTGAATCTCGGGCTTTTCGATCTGGTTCGAAAACCACCCGTGGCCGGTGACTCCCTTAACTTCCACCAGATCACCGGCGGCGAGGCCAAGATTCCTTGGCGGCGCCTCAATATAAATACCGCCCGTTGAATCCTGGACAAAAAGCACCAATACATCTTCGCGTGATGCAGATCCGCCATAAAAGGTAATCACGCCTCGGATTCGGACCGGATGCGCCCGCTCGGCCTCTTTCTCTGAGAGGTTATGAATGTCAATGACCCGGGTTAGGACCGCGAGGGAAGGTGGGATGGCCGGGGGGTGGCTTTGCTGCGCCCGCGCCCCTCCCCATCCCACGGACAGAAGTAGGCAGGAGAGAACGATAAGGAATCTTGGTGTTGACCGAGCGTTCATCGCAGCAGTTGAGCTTTCCTGCCCCTCCGATTCAAGCCCGCCGGAGATTTCTGAGTCGAACCGTCCCGGCGGAAAGGTGGGCCCCAACGCCTCTCCCGGCAGAGCGCCGGCTTCTTCGCAGGAGCTTCAGTCCGCGGGAACCTGGGGTGACTCGGGGGAAGGCCCCGAACAGGCTCATGAAGCCTTCATCTATTTTTTCGGCAGATTGCGCGATAACTTGATGGGAATTTTTTGATAATTCCGGCCCCCGGGGGGGGGGGAGGAGAGCAGTCGGCAGCAGGCAGTGGGCACCGAGCGCGTTTGGCGAGTGCTAGTATGATCGGACGACCGTGGGGCGCGCAGCCTTTGTAGAGGCCGGCTTCAGCCGGGCAACTTTTCGTCCCCCCCTACCCCTAAGCGCTTGGCGCCCGATGCCTTCCCCCGAATTCCGAATCCCGAATTTTGCCCCCTGACACGTGACGCCACGCGTCTAGCGCACGGGTTGAATCGTTATCCCCGGCGTTACAGGTTCCACGGCGGACGGCACGGGCTTCAAAAGGTAGTTGTGAATGGACCCGCCCACACCCACTCCGATGTGCACTATGGATACCCAGCGCTCCAGGGTATGGTGGCCGGTGCGATGAAAGGCATAGGAAACCCCGATAGAAGCCGCCGTGCCGGCGAGCTCGATTCCCACAAAAAGCGGCCGGTTATCGACAATGGAATTGGAAAGCAGCCATTCATAATCTCCCTGATCGCGCAGGTGCCGGGTGGAAGCGTAGTCCAGCATGCGCGCGGCGCCCACGCCGGAAAAGAGGTAAATGTTCTCCTTGTCCCAGAACTTGTGGGGCGGCAACTGGGTCTTCGAACTGGCAGCCGGCTTGGCTGTGGCAGGTGTGGCCGTCGGCATCGTGGGATTATCCTGAGCCAAAAGTCCCCCGGAGCAGGCCAGCACGAAAGCCATCGATAGGATGCTTTGGGTTCTAAGCATGAGCGGCATTCTAAAGGGTAAAGGTTGAAGGATAAAGGGTAAAAATGCTAAGCCCTATGTGCACAATCCCCCGTAATAAAAACAAGACGCTGCGGCTTTGCAAGGCAACGCGTTTTAGCTTTCCGGCAGCGGCGGGCAGCCGTGGAATTCCGCGAGGTAGGTATTCCCAATATACTCCAGGTATTCGATGCCGATTTTGCTGGTGAAAAATCCGTCCGTGGTGAGGTCGCGCAGGAGGGAGAAAAACGTGATGCCCGGCCCGAGGGTCGAATCCTTTTGCGCACTCTCGCGGTAAGCGATCTGGTCAAGAATCTCTTTCTGCTGAGCCACCGTGCATTCGAGATATGCCTTTCCGTAACGGTCGTTACAAGTGGAGTCGAGCCAGGCAATGCCGCCGCCGAGGGTCAATTGGTATTCTTTGTTCTCACTGGTGAGAAGGTCGATGAACTCTGGCGCGCCCGCTTCCAGAGCGCCTCCGGCCTTTTCGTCAGGGGGAATAATCATCTGGCAAAGTGACCGCAGCGTCTGGTAGGAGTGAGCGGGGAAAAACTTAGGAGTGTAAGCACTGCCGGCGGCTTGGCCGCGCTCGTCCCTCACCATGCGGTGCACGTGCTCCGCCGCTTGCAGTGGGATCATTCGCAGCACCGACCCCGCGGAAACTCCCACCGCAAGGTTTTTCAAGACATCACGCCGGGATATGTTAGTAAGCATCGTTAGATACTCCCCTTCCTCGCCTCCTCCAGCAAGTATTCTGACGCTCGCCAGGACAGTGCCAGAATCGAGAGCGTGGGATTCTTGTCTGGATTGGTCACGAAGCATGCGCCGTCGGTTACGAACAGGTTTTTCACCTCGTGAGCCTGGCAGTATGAGTTCAGGGCCGAGGTCTTGGGATCGTTCCCCATGCGCACGGTTCCGGTTTCGTGGATGATCGTGCCGCCGGGGGGAAGGCCGTAGGGGAATTCCCCCGTGGATTCCGTTTTCGTCAGATAGGTTCCGCCCACTGCCTCCACGATGGCGCGAAAGGTCTCTTGCATATCGTGCGCCATTTTGATTTCGTTTTCCCCCCACTGGAAGTGAAAGCGCAGCACGGGAATTCCCCATTCATCCACGACATTCGGATCAATGTCGCAGTAAGAGTTCTTGTTGGGAATCATCTCGCCACGGCCTGAAAGGCCGAGGTACGCGCCGTATGTCTCCTTGCATCGCCGCTTCAAATCCAGTCCGTAACCTTGGTATTGCTGGCAAACTCCATGGAACTCCCCGGCTTCGGGCATGTCGCGTCCGCCGCTGAATTCAACATGGTAACCGCGCAGAAACTCGTTCTTACGATCGAATTTCCACCAAGGGATGTAAAGGTGCATTCCGCCCGTGCCATCGTGATTGTGCGGTGGCATCTTTTGCAGCGCCGGAACGTACCCATAGCCGTCGCTGCCCACAGAGTCCATCAGGTTGCGCCCCACCACGCCGGAGGAATTGGCGAGACCCTGGGGGAATCGCGAGGAACGGGAATTTAGCAACAAGCGCGCGGATTCGCACGAGCTGCCCGCCACCACCACGGCTTTGGCGCGCACTTGCTGCTCGCGCCGCTTGGCCTTGTCAATGTATGAAACGCCCTGCGCCTTGCCCTCATCATTCACCAGGATTTCCCGCGCCATGGCGTTGGTCACCAGCGTCAGGCGCCCCGTCGCCATTGCTGGAGGAATCAAAACCTGGCTGGAGCTGAAATTTGATGCCGTCTTGCACCCGCGTCCGCACTGGGCGCAGTAGTGGCACGGCGCGCGGCCATTCACCGACTGGGTCAGGATGGCCAGGCGCGAAGGCACGCAGAGAATGCCCAGCTTGTCGCACCCTCGCTTGACCAGCAGGTCCGAGCAGCGAGGCTTGGGCGGCGGTAGGAAAATCCCGTCGGGGGCGCTGGAGATGTTCTCCCGGGAACCGAAAACGCCGATGTAGCGCTCGACTTTGTCGTAATAGGGCGCGAGTTCCTGGTAAGTAAGAGGCCAATCATCGCCGCTGCCGTCATGGGAGTGCGAGCGGAAATCCACCTCCGCAAAGCGCAGAGCGATGCGGCCCCAATGGTTCGTGCGCCCGCCCACAATGCGTGAGCGGAACCACATGAACTGGGAACCTGGCGCTTTCGTGTACGGCTCACCGCCGATGCTCCAGAAACCGTTGGGGGCCGGGAACTCAGATCCCGCGAAATCATCGAAGCCCGCGCCGCCAATCCCCGCTCCGCGATGAGCTAATTCGTAGGGCCAGACGTGCTCCTTATAGTCCGCCTCGGGATGCAACATGGGGCCCGCTTCCAGCATCACCACGTTCAGCCCACCTTCCGTCAACACCTTGGCAGCAGCCCCGCCCGCAGCCCCAGAGCCGATCACGCACACGTCATAAACTTTTCCCGTGCGGATGATTTCCGGCATGAATGTAAGCCCCCCTGGCAGAATCTCCTTCAAAACGCGCCATTCAGTGCATCAATCCAACCCAGAAATAGCATACGACAAATTGGCGCGCTCGTGTTATTCGGAATGCTGTTGTGTGCCATTGATTGCTGACTTACCTTGTCAACCGGGGTACAATGCCGGGTCTGATGGGGGGCGCGAGCGGCCCGACCGCAACCCTCCTGTCGCTGTAGACGGAGGTGCAGATTCAATGAGAAGCGCACTCGTGTTGGCACTGTTCAGTATCGCAAGCTTGGCCCTCGCTGGGCAGACCCCGCCAGACCGGCCAAAGATCACCGGCATCGATCATGTGGCGTTTTACACGACGTCGCCGGAGGGAGTCGCCCATCTTTATAAAGATGTGCTGGGCCTGGCTCCAGCTAATCCCATTGAGCCGGGAGAGACAATTCAATACACCGTGGGAAAGCAGTGGGTGGGGTACAGTACCGCTCCTGACCCGCAAGCATTGGACAGGATGGACCACGCGGCGTTTGCGACGGACGACATCGCCGCGCTCCAACGGTATCTAGCGAAAAAAGGAGTGACGGTGCCCGAGGCCATTCAGAGTTGGCCGGATGGAAGCCGCAGCTTTCGAGTGAAGGATCCCGAGGGCCACCCCATCGAGTTTGTCGAGCGCGCGAAAGTTATGCCCCCAGCGAAACCCGATGCCCAAGCTGTTTCCCGGCGCCTGATTCACGCCGGATTCATTGTTCGCGATCGGGCGGCCGAAGACGCATTCTATAAGGACATCCTGGGATTCCATGTCTACTGGTTTGGTGGGATGCAACCCGGCCGCACCGATTGGTGCGCGATGCAAGTGCCCGACGGCACCGATTGGCTGGAATACATGCTCAATGTCGCCGCCCACCCCAACCCGCATGAGATTGGAGTGATGAACCACATCTCCCTAGGTGTCGTGAACATGAAAGAAGCACAGGCCAAACTCGAATCCCACGGGTGGCAGCCAACCAATTTTGAACACGCACAGATGGGAAAGGACGGCAAGTGGCAGCTTAACCTCTACGATCCGGACCTCACGCGCGTGGAGTTAATGGAATTCCGGCCCGTGCAAAAACCGTGCTGCTCCGACTTTCAGGGACCCTACCCCGGGGAAGACCGCTAGCGCCAGGGCAGGTGTAACGTAGACCTGTTTTGAAGTTCTGGAATTTGTCCCCAATTGACAACAAAAAGCCGCGGACCTACCGTACAGGTCCGCGCTACGCTTACTCACAAATACTTCAGCAATTCATCCAAGGTTTTCTGGATGCCGGCATAGGGATCGCCGGGGCCCTCGAATTCAATCGAGTAGACTCCCCGGAAGTTCGCCTGCCTGGCAATCTCCATGGCGTGAGGGAAGTCGTACGCCGTCTCCGCTCCGTTCGCGTCGAACTCCAGGCCTTTGGCGTGGCACAAGGTCTGCGTGTAACCGAAAAGCAGCTTCAATCCCCTCTCGCGTGTGGGTTCATCGGGAAAGTTGCCGAAGTCCGGCAGCGCGGCGACGCGCGCTTCGCCGACAAGCCTGAGCAGCTTCACCAATTCTTCCGGACGCTCGCTGCCGAAGTCGCTCATATTTTCCACATTCACGTGGACGCCCTTGGTCAGCGCGTAAATAGCAACCGCTCTGTAGGATTCGGCGGCGGGCGCCAAGTTCTCAGGGTCCACCTTGCCGGGACTGACCCGCACCGACTTGACCCCCAGCGTGTGGGCGATGTCCACCCAAGGCTTGACGGCGTCGACTGCCGCCTTGCGCTCGTCGTGGTCCGGATCGGAAAACGTCCCCTCGCGCCCGCACTCTGGGATATCCACGATTAAGTTCACGATGGTCGAACGCGTGTGCGTAAGCGTGTACTTGAGCTCCCGCAAATAGGCCTGCTCGGTGGAGGGAAAGTGCGAGGCACAGACTTCCAAGTGATGCACGTTGTACCTATCGACAATCATTTCGGGGAAATCAAGCAACACCAGCATCGGGCCCGGCAGGTTGAAATTGCTCGCGCGCGTCGCGCGGAAATAGTTGCGGAGGCTCCAGGTGGAAATGGCAATTCGATCCTGCTTGGGAGGAGGGCTGGGCGCCCGGTGCTTCTTTGGGGTGTAGGCAAACGCGTTTCCGCCGCCTCCGAGTCCCGCGGACGCGCCGACCGCCGTGACTCGCGCCAGGAAATCACGTCGCAACATCACACCTCCTGCTCTCCCCGCACCACGCGGAAGCCGTAGTCTGCATACTGAAAGGCCGGGGGAATGCTGGATCGGGCGGCCACGCGGCTCACCTTCACGTGGTGCCGCCAGGAGCCTCCCCGCGAGGCGCGGCGCTCCCCCGCCGCGGGTCCCGGGGGATTGTGCTCCGGCGATTGCGCGTAGTAATCCGCGTGGTACCAATCCGCGCACCACTCATGCACATTTTCACAGAGGTCGTAAATACCGTAGGGATTCGCCACGCCCCGGCCCACGGGCAGCGGTCCCAGCACTTCCCCGCCCCAGCGCTCTTGATAATCGGCGCGCGCTTGCGGCGAGTCGTCGCCCCAGGGATAAAGCGCGCCCTCGGCGCCCCCGCGCGCGGCACGTTCCCATTCCGCCTCGGTGGGAAGGCGATAAGGGCGCCCAGCGACGCTCGCGAGCCATTGGCAGTATTTCTGCGCTTCGAACCAACTCACGGAAACCACAGGGTTGTCGGGATCGTCAAAGCCGGCCTCCCCCCAGTTGGGTGGCGCCGGATGCCCGGTGGCTCGCATGAAAACAGCGAAGTCCCGGTTGCGGACCTGGTAAATCGCCATAGCAAAAGCATCCACCCAAACTCGATGTGTTGGGCGTTCTTCATCGCGGCCCTGCTCACAACCCATCAGGAAATGCCCGGCAGGAACCACCGCGCAGGCGGGTTCAATGAATCTCTCTGGAGCTTGGTTGCGTTGGGCGGCACTCTGCTGGTCGGGCAAAGGAACCACGGGGCGGATGCTTCCCTTCTCTGCGGAAACCACTTCCCCCACTGGCGTACGGTGCGCAGCTTTAGAGTGCGGCAGCTTGCTGCCGCTTTTCTACCCGCGAGCTTGCTCGCGGGGATTTCGACTGCGCACACGATTCGCCGCCAGCAAGCTGGCTGGGGAAAAAGCGGCAGCAAGCTGCCGCACTCCAAAGCTTCGCGCCGAGGCCGACCTATTGCGCCTCGTAGGAAGCGATGAATTTCTTCATTCCGTCGTCGTTGAGCTTCAATTTGCCCGATCGGATTAGCTGCTCTTTAAGGTTCTGGCGATAAATCTCGAATTGCAGGTCGCGTTTCTGGTCCAGCAACTCCTCGGTGATCTGGTCGCGCTGAGCGGCAAAATCAGCTTCATTGGGGGGCGTGTGCGAGACCACTTTGAACAACACCTGGTTGGTGCCCGCGGTAATCACGCCGCTCACTTGCCCGGGGTTCAGGGTGAAGGCAGCGCTCAATTGAGTGCCACTGCCTACGCCTTCCACGTACTCGGACTGACTAAAGTCATTGCTCTCTTTGGAAGTGAGACCCAGGGATTTCGCCGCCTTGTCAAAGTCCCCGGTCTTCGCCAGATCTGCGAGTTTCCTGGCCTTGTCCTGAGCCAATTCAACGGACTGGGCGTGGCGATAGTCTTCTTCCACTTGCGCCCGCACTTCATCGAGCGCGGGAACGTGCTCGGGAACGATTTGAACCACCTGGATAATCGCTTCTCCCTTGGGAACGGAGATGGGCGTGCCCACCTCATTCAGGCGAAGCTGGAACGCCAGGTTCTCGAAGGCGTCGGTCTTCCCCAGGTCGGGGACCGGCTGATTGTATTTGAACAGGGGTGACTGCTTGGACTCCAGTCCGACCTTGCGAGCGAGATCGTCGAACTGCTGGGGGTTCGCTTTGAGCTGTAATTCAAGGCTGCCGGCTATTCTCGCCTGTGCGTCGGCAACCCGCTGCTTTCCCAAATCATCGAGAATGGAGTTCTTGACCTCCTCAAAGGACTGCAAATGCGCAACCTGTTTGTCTTCAATCTTGAGGATATGGAAGCCGTACGTGGTCTTCACCAGACCGCTCACATCGCCCGGCTTTAGAGAAAAAGCCATGGAGTCGAACTCCGGCACGGTCTGCCCGTGGACAAGCCACCCGAGTTCGCCGCCCGCCTGGGCGGTGCTGTCCTCTGAGTATTTCTTGGCGAGGTCGCCAAAGTTGCCGCCCGACCGGATCTGGTTCAGCACATCAGCCGCGGTCTTCTCAATGGTCGCCACTTCGGCGGGAGTCTTGCCCGTCGTCTTAAAAAGGATGTGGGCAACCTTTACGCGGTCCGGCACGCGGTAATCGGAAAGGTGCTGGGAATAGTACTCGCGTAAATCCGCCTCATCCACCTTCACCTGCGCTCGCACCTGGTCAGGATCGATCACCACGTAGCGCACCTGGCGTTGCTCGGGAAGCTTGTAGTGGGTAGGGTCCTTCTTGAAGAATGCTTCCAAGGCTTCCGGCGTCACCTGAACGTCTTTGAGCAATTGGCTGGGATCAAAGAGCACATAGTCGATCTTGGCCTTGGTGTTGCGTTGGCGGAACTGCGTCAGGACTTCCGCGGGCGTAACCTGCACGCCGTCGGTGACGATGTTGCGAATTTTCTCCTCGAGTAGACTATCGCGCAGCATGCTCTCAAACTGCGTCAGGGACTTCCCGGTGTTTTGCGCCACCAGGTCCGCGGCGCGGTCCGGACCCACGAAATTTCCGTCCGGGTACAACCAAGGGATGGTGCGGAAGGTCCTGAGCAACTCCGGGTCGGACACCTCCACACCCATTTTCGCCGCCTGCTGCACCAGAACCTGTTCGATCACCATCTGGTCAAGAACGCTGGGGGCGACCATCGGGATCATCCGATTGTCAAAGCCCATGGGTGAGTTCTTGAACCGGTCGCGGATGGCTTGGTCCAGATTCGCGGTGGTGATAGTGTTCCCGCCGATCGAAGCCAGCACATTGCCTTGAGGGGTGCTCGTGTCGCCGCTCGGGAGGGGCGCCATCACGACCACCATGCTGAGGGAAACGATGCCCAGAAAGAAAATGAGCAGGTATTTCTTGATAAGATCTCTCTTCTTCATGAATGAAAACATGATTGCTCCTGCAATTTAGCCAGAACCTTATTCATTATAGAAGAGATGCGGCAATTGCGGCAAGACAAGGATTAGCTGGCTGGGAGTGCGCGACACAAAAGTGAAAAAACGGATGTAGCGCGGGCGTCCCGCCCGCTGTCGTGGGAGCGTCCCGCTCCCGCCAAGAATGCGCGGGCAGGATGCCCACGCCCCAGCGGGCGGGACGCCCGCGCTACGTCAAGGGGGTTTCCGCTTCTGCTTTTATGTCGCGCAACCCTCTTCAAGGCCTGCGTGTTCAAGGCCTGCGTTGACATCCACACGGAGCGTGTGTATCCTAACCAAAGCGAGGATGATTAACCACAAGACACTATGAGCAAACGCATCAACGTCATTCTGCCCGATGAGACTTTAGCGGTTCTCGACCGGGTGACAAAGCGAGGGGACCGCAGCCGCTTTGTTTCCAGGGCAGTCCTCCACTTTGTCAAAAGCCGCGCGAAACAGAACTTGCGGGGACGGCTCAAAGCTGGCTATCAGGCCAATGCCCAGGAGAACTTGCAGATTGCCTTGGAGTGGTTTCCCCTAGAGGAAGAGGTATGGCGAAGATCTCGCCCCCGCACCAAAAACCGAGAATAGTCCATATCAACCGGGGGGGAGTCTATCTGGTGTCTTTTGACCCTACGGTTGGCCACGAGATCAAGAAGACCCGGCCTGCCTTGGTGATCCAAAACGACGTTGGCAATAGATATAGTTCTCTCACCATTGTGGCGGCCATAACATCCAAGGTTTCCCCAGTCCCTTATCCCGTGGAAGTCGTGGTCGAACCCACAAACACCAACGGCTTGAGTGTCCGCTCCGCAATCCGGCTGGACCAGATCCGAACTGTCGATCGGCAACGACTCATCAAACGCTTAGGCCAAATTGACCGCAGTACCCTGGCCAGGGTGGACCAGGCCACTAAAATTAGTCTGGGTCTAGTGGAGCTCTGAGGACCGGCAGGCCACACTCTATGAAAGGGCGCCCTTCGAGGGTAAGGTCATCTGAAGCGTTAGGTAACAATGAAACGACGTTCATTTGACCGATGTCTTTTTCGACTGAACGAAGAGAAGCGCTGCCGTTACCAAGAGGACAAGCGAGAGGGTCACCAGCCAAATTGGGTAATGTTGGAGCATGTAGGAGTCCTGTACCCTAAGGAGATATCGCACATCCGCAGGAGCGTCAATCACGCAGGCACCCACACCTTCAAACGGCAGGCCGTAGACCGCCAAGGTTATGTGTCCAGCGTAAGCTCCAAGCGACGGGAGGGGCAGATCCAACTTCTTATTGCCACGGTCGGGCCAGTAAACCCGTGAGGGGCATGGCGTCCCCGGCTGCAGCGTGAGCGTGGCCAATTCAGCTTTGTAATCCTCCAGAAACTTCCCTTGGAGTGGGGAATCAACCACCTCAACGCCAATGAACTTTTTCAGCCCCCCGAGCTCTAGCATAGGCTTAACCTCGCTGGCGGTGCGGTTGATAACGTCCAGGGTCACAGATCCAAAGTTCGGATCTTGGTATTCGTCGAGGACGTCAGTATCGAGTGCAGTTAGCTGACTCAGGAGAACAGGCGAGATTTTGTCTTTGTCCGGCGTACTCGGAATCCTCAATATCGCGGTCAAAGGACGCAGGAGAAGAGGGGGGATCCTGTTTCTGTCCTTATCCATCCTCAATTGTACCTGGGGGTGGTTAACTGCGCTGAAGAAGCCCACAAGGGTACCACCAATTGCTGTCAGACCCGCAAGAATTGCAATAATCTTTCCGATACGATCAAGGGAGGTTTCCACGGGGAGCGTCATCCTTCCGAGAGGGCGAAAGCGGATTTTCCTTATTGACCCCCAGATGGCGATTATTGTATCTCAGTTTGTCTTGCACAAGCTGAAAATGGGGGGCTCACGTGGCGCGGGCCAGACAGGGTAGTTCCTGGCAACCATCTTCACTTCCCGCCGCGCAATATTCCGTCGATCATTTGAAAGTAAGCCTCTTCGGAGGGCAGCCCGATTATCATTCTCCCATTGACGAACAAAGTGGGGGTTCGATCCACCTCGATGGCTTTGGCTTCTTTCATATCGCGTTGAATCCGGGGTAACGTGGATTTGGCGTCAAGGCAGCCGGCCAGCTTCACGCGGTCCAATCCCGCCTGCTCTCCATAGCTCAGCAATGATTCCCGGAGGTTGGTAAGGTTGATGAGTTGCTGGTTGCGAAAGATGGCGGTTCGCAAAGGCACATAGGACGCAGGATTAATCTCATAAGCGCACTGGTTAGCGATCGCCGCGGTGAACGACCAGTCATGCACCGGCAGGGGGAATTCCTTGTATACGACCCGCAGCTTGTTGCCGTAGCGTGGCAGCAGCGTGGTCTCGATGAAGTCCTGCATGCGCGCGCAGGTCGGGCATTGGAGGTCTGCGAACTCCACAATGGTCACAGGGGCGTCGGCCGGTCCCTGGCTGGGTTCATCCTGGAGCGAAATGGTGTGCAGCGCTTGCGCCCGGGGATCGACGGTCATATTGAACATCTCGCTCAAAATCAGGTGTTTACCATCCCGGGTGAGCAGCACGGGGCGGTTCTGCTTGGTCTTGCCGTCATCGATAGAAAGGTTCCCCACGTCAAAGTCCGGGGCGGGCGAGTGCTTGAACCCACCCACCGAAAGCTTAATATTGGCAGGGGTCTTGAAGGCTTCCCGAATGCTCTGCTCCATCTCCGCCGCAGAATTCTGGTGGAGATCAATAATGCTGCCCGGAACAATGATCAGGTAGCGCAAGTCTTTGGAAGCCAACATCACTTGCGTGTGCTGGTTCTTGCCGTCGCCCACCGTTACCATGACCTCATTGAAACCCGGCGCCGCGGTCGATGTGTGCGGTTCGCCCAAGGCGAGCTTGTCCGTGTCGGGCACGCCAAAGCGTTCCCGGATGTACGTCAGGATTTTATTGCGGGCGGCGTCAGTAAGCGTTGCGTCTTGCGCGGCCGGCTCCGCCCGAATCACCAGCCATGGAACTGCTCCGCACAACACCACGATCAGCATTGCCGCTAGCAACCAAACCTTATTGTGTTTTCCGTTCAAGTGGCCTCTACCCCTCCCTGAGAAATGGCTTCGCACTGACCCATTAAACAATTCTAGTGAATTCACCACAGACAAAGCAAACCCGAATTTTACGGGAGTGAGAACGGGGTTGGCAGAACGATGAAGTATGAAGGATGAAGCACTAGGCAGGAGGGAGGAAGGGGGGGACCCGAAAGCCCGCATAGCGGGCGGCATCATTTGGCCCACGGCGAGCCAGCCGTGGGGGAAAAACGACGTAGAAACATTTCTCAAGCCCCGTAGGGGCGGCATCCTGTAGCCCACGGCGCCAGCCGTGGGTTCACCCAGCGCAGAGGAGATCGTGAGCCCCGTAGGGGCGGCATCCGAGCGATGGGCCGAGCGGGATCCTGATGTCGCCACAATGTGGCTCACGGGGTACTTTTCGCCGCGTATTCCCACGGCTGGCGCCGTGGGCCACAGGATGTCGCCCGCTACGCGGGCTTCCGGGCGCCCCCGCTTCCTACCTTCCGAATGCCTTCAGCTTTCATACTGCATACTTCTGCCTATGCCTGCGGCTTGGCCTCGATCTGGCGGATCTTAAAGTACAGTCCGGCGATGGCCACGAGGATGGTAATCAGGGCAACGCCCAAGCCTTTGCGGCGGAAGTTCAACTCCTGGAGGGCGGCGACGCCTGCCTGGTTGGCTTTCCTGGCGATTCCCATCCCGGGATCGGTCACCTTCTGCACTTCCGCATCGCGGAAGGTATGCACGTTGACGCGCCCTTTGATCAGCGCTTCGTGCGCGCTCGCGAGGTCGAGTTTGGCGGTGGACACTTCCATGCCCGCGCGCTCAGCCGTATCCAAGACCGATTCCGCCTGCGCGATGGCGAGGTCGAGCCGCCCCAAATCCTGGGCGATGCCCTGCGCACTCTTGAAGCCGGCATCACCGGAAGCGTGGCAGGTGGAGCAGACCGAATTTGGTCCAGAACCGACCCAACTATCCGAGGGTTTCACGATCTCATGGTTCGAATGGCACTGGACGCAGCCCGGCAGCCCCATTTTGGCGAAGGCATCCTGGTGCGGGCTCTTCTCAAAAAGTTGGGCAAAGAAAACGTGGCACGTTCCACAGACACTCGCGACGGAGTTCACCCCCGGGGGGGTGGCGCCGTGGTTGCCGTGGCAGGTGGTGCAGGTGGGTGCGGAGGTGTCACCCTGCGCCAGCATCTCGGCGTGCACGCTCTTCTGATAATGCGCTACCTGGTCGGTGGGAATTTTGTACTCCTTCATATAGGCCGCGTCCGCGTGGCATCGCCCGCAAGTGGTGGCCACGTTCGAGGGGTAAACCGGCGCGCGCGAGTCCGAGACGGCGAGAATATTGTGGACCCCGTGACAATCAATGCAAACGGCAACCTTGGAATCGCCTTGCTTCAGTCGCTTGCCATGCACGCTGGTGAGGTATTCGCTCAACTGGTCAACGCGCAGCTTGGTGTTGAAGGGATGCATGTAGGTGGCGTTCGAGTGACAATGGGCGCAGAAATCCGGAATGGCGGCCTTTTTCGGGACCCCGCGAAAACCCTTGGCGGGACTCATGGCGTCCAGGGATTCATCATTCGGATTCCCGCCGTGGCAGTCCGCGCAGGTCAATCCGGCCTGATGATGAACGTCGCCTTCGTACAGCTCGGCCGGCTTCGATAGCCGCTCGTCCTCCAACAAGGAATGACAGTTCACGCAGGAGTTCTTGGCGGAATCCGCCCCGGCCGAGTTCAGAACGTACATCAATATAAAAAGTGTCGCAACGGCAGTTTTCATGGCAGATTCCTGTCCTGAGCCCCGGTAGGGGCGGCATCTTGTAGCCCACGGCGAGCCAGCCGTGGGATCGCAGGCGCCATACGAATTTCGTTAGCCCCGTAGGGGCGGCATCTTGTAGCCCGTCGGCTGACGGGCTTACGGCCTCTTACTTTTGCCTTTTGCAGTTTGCCTTTTAACTTGTTCTTCCTGCCCCACCGCGCCTCGCGCGGTACTCCGGGCTCCGTCGTCTTGGGGAGAATCATCTGAGATTTCAAATTTGAGATTTGAAATCGCTACATCGAGTCATCTGAGATTTCAAATTTCAGATTTGAAATCCTCGCACCGAGTCATCTGAGATTTCAAATTTCAGATTTGAGATCCCCGCGTCACCTCAGTGCCAACCAGGAGAACAGCATCATGTACCCAATGACGAAGACCCCCGCGCCCGTAAAGAAACGCGTCGTTCGTCCGAACCCGATGCGCCGGTCGAGAAAGGGGACGGCGACCCAAACCAGCGCCGCCGCCGAAAATCCGAATATTCCCAACAATTCGCCATCGATAAAGAGCACTTTTGACGGAAGGTATTTCAAGGTTTGGAACATAAACAGGAAATACCATTCCGGACGGATTCCTGCCGGGGCGGCGGCGAAAGCGTCAGCCTTGGTTCCCAATTCCCAGGGAAAAATCGCGGCCAGCGCTCCCAGCACGCCGAGCGCGGCGTACCAGCCGATCATGTCGCGCAAAAGGAAATTGGGAAAGAAGGGCATGATGCGTCGGGGCTCGCGCCCCGCTTCGATGGCCCGCTCGACCCCTGGAGGCGTGCTCATTCCCAGTTGCTGGACCAACAGCAAGTGCATGGCCAGCAGGCACGTGGCCAACCCGGGCAGAACGGCCACGTGGAACCCAAAGAATCGGGTCAGGGTGGCGCCCGTTACTTCCTCACCCCCACGTAGAAAAATCAGGAACCACTTCCCGATGATGGGCACCGAGCCGGCCATTTCCGTTCCCACTTTGGTGGCAAAAAAAGCCAGGGTGTTCCAGGGAAGCAAATAACCGCTGAAGCCAAACCCCATGACGATGAAGAGCAGCAGCATTCCAGTCACCCAGGTGAGTTCGCGGGGTTTGCGATAGGCCTTCAGGAAATAGACGCTGAACATGTGAACGAAGGCCGTGAAGATCATCAGGTTCGCCGACCAACTGTGCACGGAGCGGATGAGCCAGCCAAAGCGCACCTGCGTCATCATGTACTGCACGCTCTCGAAAGCGTCGTTGGGTGTGGGACGGTAATAAAGCAGCAGGAGAATACCCGTGAGGACCTGGACGATGAACAGGAACAGGGTCATGCCCCCAAAGTAGTACCAGACGGAATGGCGATGGATGGGAATGATCTTGTGGCGGAGGAAGTCCTCCACAATTCCGGCGCCGAACCGTTCGTCCAGCCAAGTAAGAGCCTTCCGGTATAGACCGCTCATGGCTATGCCTTCCGCGTCACCACTACGTCCTCACCCTGAACATGGACCTCAAACACTTCCAGGGGCCGAGGAGGCGGGCCGCTCACATTGCGTCCCTCCAGATCGTAGATTCCGTTGTGGCAAGCGCACCAGATTTGATGGAGGTCGTCGCGATATTGCACCGTGCAGTTCAAGTGCGTGCAGACCGCGGTGAAGGCGTGGTATTCGCCGTCCGCGCTCCGCACCAGAAGGGCGGGCTTGGAACCAAACTTGAAGATTTTACCCGTGTTGCGCTTCAGTTCGTCGGCTTTCGCCGCCACCACCGACCGGCTGGTGGATTCCGCAATCGCCGGGGGGATGATGTAGCGGAGCGCCGGGTAAATAAATGAAACCACGGAGGCGGCCAGGCCGCCGCCGAGCAGGACGTTGACCCATCGACGACCGGGTTGCACATCCTTTTCGGGAATCTCAGGCACGGACATGGGAACAATCCTCCTTCCAGACTGAGAACGGTAGCGCGCCGCGACGCGTGTGCGTCGGTCAGATCATCGCCCAGGGTTGGCGTCGGCGGACTTCGCCCGCGTTCCCGGCCTCACGACCTCTGAGCGAGGGCGTCAAGACCGGAATACGCGTCTTGACGACGAAGCCCGTTTGATGACCCCATAGAGAGTGGCACGGGCATCTTGCCCGTGTGAAGTCATGGCCAGGATGGCCATCCCGCGTTCTCTAGTTGTTTGCCGGAGCCTTGCACTTGTCCAGCGAATGATCGTTGGCTTTATAGCACTTGCCCGTATCATTCAGATCCGGCTTGCCGGCTGTGACATGGCAATACACGCATTTCTTGCCTTCCTTGGTCGCATACGCAGGCTTGGCGGTGGAGATCGAAATTATCGAGCCGCTGAGAATGGCGAGCGCAACCAGGACTTGAAATAACTTCATGCGATCCTCCTTGGAGAACGGATTATTTCTCGAACACTTTCGAAAAACGCAATGTCGAAAAGTTGAAGAAGATAAAAGAGTCGATAAAGGAAACTCTTCGACTGCTTCGACTTCTTGGACTCCTTCAACTGCTGTTTTCCCCCCTAATTCCCTCCTGCCAGCTCATGCAGAATTTTGGGGTCGGGCTCGTCCATGGCGAGGAGCGAGTGGCAGGCGTTGCAATCCTGCGTAATCTCGCCGCCGCCCTTCGCCTTGTGATTGCCATCATGACAGCGGAAGCAACCGGGAAAATCGTTGTGCCCTAAGTTGTTGGGATAAGATCCCCAGGTGATGTTCATCTCGGGGAAAACATTTCCCAGATAAACGTACAAGATCCCCTTCGCCGCTTCTTCAATCTGCGCGCGCTGAGAATTGTAGACGGCGAAGTAGTTTTTGCGATAGTACTCGCGCACGGCCTGGGGCAACTCCGTCTGCGCCTCCAGGCGGGTGCGATAGTTCTTCTTCAGAAGATCGATGGCCACTTTATGAATAAAGGGGAGGGCGGCACTGATGCGGCCGGCTGCCATTTCCCGATTCACGGCGTTTTCCGGCATGTCGAAGGTATGGGTGGGACGGTTGTGGCAATCCATGCAATCCATCGTGCGCCGCTCACCGTGCGCCACCAGGTCCGCCTTCGGGGGAGTCTCCGTGGAGGCGTACTCCGTCGTCGTTCCATCCGCGTTGCGATAGCTTACCCAGGGAATCTCCTGCCGCTTGCCGTCTGCCGGGAGGTAGGACACCAGCCCCAGATGACGGCCATGAATCCCCACGAGCTTGCTGTCGGGGTTGCGCCCGCCAATGTGGACCAACAGGACGGTTTTGGTGGAGGAATTTTTTTCGTCGTCGCCGTACTTGGTCTTGATCACCAGTTTGTCGCCGGAGAAGCGCTCGGGCCAGTGGCACTGCTCGCAGGTTTCACGCGCCGGGCGCAAGTTGTGAATGGGCGTGGGGATCGGACGGGGATAGAGCTTGAAGGTTACCGCCACCACCTGGTAGCTGCCGGAAATCTTGGAGCGCACAAACCACGGCGCCCCGGGGCCAATGTGGCACTCGACGCAGGCTACTCGCGCATGCGGAGACCGCTGGTAAGCCGTGTATTCCGGGTCCATCACCGAGTGGCAGGTTTGACCGCAGAATTGGGTCGATTCCATGAATTCCGTCCCGCTGTATGTGGCAATCGCGAAGAGGGGGATGTTGATGCCCGTCATGATGACAATAAAGAGTACCGTCCTCCGCACCCCTTTATGCGTAAAGTCCACGGAGGGGTAATCCAGCGGCAGAGTGCCCAACCGCCGGTACTTGCGCCAATCACGGTAGATTCCACTGGGAATCAAGACCAACCCCAGGGCAAGAAGGGCGGGCAAAATCATGAAAACCACAATCCCCGCGTAAGGGTTGGGTTGGAAACCGAAAATGAGCAAGGCAAACGCAAAGACCAGCGTGACCCCGCTCGTCGTGGTCAAAACTACACCCGTGCGACTGATCAGATTCTGGCTCAAATAGACCGCAGGCCGAACCAAACTGCGCAATTTGTGCAGAACGCCCTGAATATTACTTCCGCTGGGTTCCGGCAAAACCAAGGTCCTTTCTTACCCCGAGAAATCACTTGCCCCCAAAAGTGGGGCATATTCTACCACCGCGGACCACTCGGTGGCGTGCAGTTTTGAACACCCTCGACGATCCCTTTCACCCCCTCGCCGGACTTCGGTCCGCGAGGGCAGGATTGAAGGCCGTTCTCCCCAACCCTCGCGACCGATCGTTCCAAGCTACTTGGGCGCTGGCGCCGTGTACCCTTCCAAGGAATGGTTGTGATCCTTGTAGTATTGCCCTGCGTCGGTGAGTTCCTTGAACTTCCCCGTCGGATGGCAAAAGGTGCAGGCCTTGCCCTCTTTCTTGGCATACTCGGCTTTGCCCAAACCAAATGGGATAGCCATGACAACGGCGAAAATTACCAAAAATGCAGTCTTAATTAGCTTCATGGGGTTGCTACCTCCTCAAGTGAGGTGTGGAGGGCATTAACGGACACAATGTCTTTAACCCGACACACCTTATTCCCATGGCTGCATTCTGAATACCACCGGGAAGTCGCTGTAAAAATTTTGTACAGTTAGGATATTGCAAAACTTAGCAGACGATGCGTTGGCGTACATGATTGCAAGGAAACCATTTGCGTGAAATCTCTGACACTTTTGCGGGAAATAACCCAGCCGAGCACGACTTGGATGAGGCACGACTTACTGTCACCAAACCACCCCAGGGGTTCATCTGCATGAACATAAAGGGGGAATCCTATACATACATTGTGGAATTTCTCCTCAATTTGATTCTAATCCAGGATGGCATCCCGTTTGCCCTTTGGAGTCCACGGATCGAGGAACGCCGGGCATCTTCGCTCATTTGTGGTTTATCCACAATTGCCAAGGATCGCGACTCATGAATTTGTTTGTTATCGGAATCAGCCACAAAAAGGCGCCCCTGGAGTTGCGCGAACGTTTTGCGCTGAACGAGCGGATTATCCCGGAAGTCCTGCGCAAGCTTCAGACTGAGCCGGAGATTGAAGAAGCAATGATCATCTCCACCTGCAATCGGGTGGAATTCGTCCTCGTGGCTTTCGAGAAGCAGGACGGCATGGCGGGTTTCCGCCGTTTTGCCGAGTCGTTCTACGGCATCCGTTTTGATGAGTTCGCGGATTGCTTTTATGTGCACCGGGAAGAGGAAGCGATGCGCCACCTGTTCCGCGTGGCCTCCGGCTTGGATTCAATGATTGTCGGGGAGCCCCAGGTTCTGGGTCAGGTCAAGCAGGCGTATTTCTTGGCGAAGGAAGCGGAGACCTGCGGCAATCAGCTCGAGTCCGTTTTCCATCGCGTGTTCAACACCGCCAAGCGCGTGCGGACGGAAACCCACGTGGCGGAAGCGCCGGTCTCGGTAAGCTCCGCCGCCGTCGAGTTGGCGGAGAACGCTTTTGGCGGCTTGCAGGACAAGACGGCGATGATTGTCGGCGCCGGACAGATGGGCGAACTGGCCGCGCGTCACCTGGTTGCAAAAGGCGTCTCGACCGTGCTGGTGAGCAACCGCACCCACGCGCATGCGGTCGCCCTGGCGCAGGAGTTGCGCGGCCTGGCGGTTCACTTCAGCGAGATTTGGCGGGCCATGCTCGATGCCGACATTGTAATCAGCTCCACCGGCTGCCCGCACTTCATCATTACTCGCGACGACATGGAGCGCCTGATGCCGCAACGCAGCGGCCGCCCGATTTTCCTGATTGATATCGCCGTGCCCCGCGATGTCGACCCCGCGGTGCGCGAAGTGCCGGGCTGCACGCTCGTCAACATCGACGGCCTCGAAGCCGTCACCCACCACAACCTGTGCGAACGCCAAAAGGCCATGGAAGCGGCCGACAACATTCTCGCCGAGGAAATCGAACTCTTCCGTGCGCGCCAGGAACAGCTCAACGTCGTGCCCACCATCGTTTCCCTAAAGCGCCGCGTCGAAGAAATTCGCCAGGCGGAAATGAAGCGCATGCGGCGCATGTTCGGCGAGCTATCTCCGGAGCAGGAGCGGGCGCTCGAAGCCTTGACGCAAGGGCTCGTGAACAAAATTCTCCACACCCCATTCACCGAACTGAAGCAAGCCGCCCTGCGGCCCGACCGCTCTGAATTCATCGATGTCGTCCGAACGATCTTCCATCTGCAAGAGGATTCGTCCAAGCCGGCTGCCACTGCTGTGAACTGAGCTTCTCTTCCCACATTAACGGTCGGGTGCCGCGATAACAATTTTGGTGGTGGATGCGGAAAGTTGAGTCGCTTTCACTACAACAGCGTGCCCCTGCTCGTCAAATCGCCAGCCCTCCGAACCTGCCCGCAGCGCTTCAGAGGTATGCAGGTTTACCAGCGCCAAGCCATCCTTCGTCACGGACGCGGGAGCTTTATCCACCAGATTCACGGTGATCTCAAGCGAACGGTTCGCGGCCTTACCGGTGTAGTCACCGTGGGATTCACCCATGGTGAGCGCGACATTCCCGTTATGCTCCCGGCGCACCTCGAATACCGTTCTCCCGAATCGCCCGGCCTGGTATTCCGTGGTTTCACCGTCATCCTCATAGAGAGTGAAGGAAGCCGCTTGGTTTGACGGATAGATATCCAGAAAGAGCGGGTTGTCTGCAACTTTCGGATCAATCCAATTTGCCTCCGCCCTCATGGGAATGATGCTGCCGCCGCGAACAAATAGCGGAAGCTTTTCCGCATCGGAGGTGTCGTAGTCGATGACCTGGCCTCCCGCATAGACCTGATGATTCCAATAGTCGATCCACTCAGTTCCTTTGGGCAGATAAATTTCCATCGAATGAACGTCCGCATACACCGGGGCGGCAAGAAAGGAATCGCCAAACATGTACTGGTAGGGCCACCGGTCCTGTTGGCAGTCAGTGTCGGCAGGGAATGCCAAGTCCATGGGCCTGGCGATGGGCATCCCCGTGAGATAGTGGGGATAAGCAGCGGAATAGATGTAAGGAAGCAAGCGATAGCGGAGTTTCAAGTGTTTGCGGATGCTGTTCTCAGCGGTTTTTGCCCCGGGCGCATTCTGATCCACCCAAGCCTCCACCGTCTGCTGGTCCGGGTCGCTCGACAACTGCTGCGCGTCGGCAATTTGTTCGGGATTAAACCGCATGATTTTTCCGAGAGTTTCGACGTCCAGGTGGGCGTCCCACGGTTTCATCGTGTGGGAGCGTGCCACCGGCGAAAACGCCAGGAATTGATTCCAGCGCGCCTGGTGCTGCCAATTCTTTCCGAACGCGTCAGCCGTAAAATAGCTCACGCCCTTCATGGAACCCTGGGAGTTGGTGATCGCGTCGATTTGAAAGCGCAGCTCATTCCACGTCGTGCTGATGTCGCCTGTCCAGCGAAACGGATATCGGCGCGAGGCCAGCAAGGACTCCATTCCCACAGTGTGGTCGACATTCCGCGACCATGGATTCAGATTCGTGACATCGCGATTGCCCATAAACAGCACTCGGCGGGTGGGGCCATAGTAATCCTGCACGCCCTTCCAAATCACACTGTCGGTGACGTCATTCTGGCGGGTATCCTGCCAAAGGCCGTCCACGCCGATCGAAAGCTCCTCGCGAATCTTGCCCCGCCAAAAGCCCTCCTCATAAGTCTGCTGCGTCCAGTTGCCAGGGCGATTCGGGGTATCTTCAATACGATGGGGAAAGTTGGGGGCATTGTGATGAATGATCATCACGTCGAAATGCATGGCGTGAAGCTGGGCGAGCATGTCGCGCGGAGAAAGTGGCGTCGAATATGCGGGGGCCCAATCCAGTCCACCCCAATATTTTTGCACTTCACCGGGACAGCCATCGCCCCACTGCAAATCCAGGATCAGGGTATCAACCGGAATATCGTGGTCGCGGATTTTCCTGGCAATATTCATGAGTTTCGTTTGCGTGCCCTTGCAGTCTGATTCTTCTGTTTGGAAAAATCCGTAGGCCTTCTTGGGCAGCAAGAGTTCCGGCCCAACTAGGTCGTTGAGCTGCTGGAAGAGTCGATCGTAGCCCGGGCCGTAAATGAAAAACTGGTCCAGAATGAGATCACCCACAAGATAAGTGTCGACGTAGCGGCCCGTTTTGGCGTCATAGAACCAATGGGAATATCGACTGTTAAGATTGCGCTCTCCCAAGGCGCTGGCTGAATCGAAAAGCGTGTAACCGTCCCGAAACATTCCGCGAATCGGGCCATCCGAGGGGAAGATTCTCTTTGAACCATCCGCCGTCCAAACACTAAAGGTTTTTCGATCGCTGGGGACAAGGATGCGAATTCCCGAGGTTTCGATCGTGTCTAGGTTCTTCTCGGTCAAGTGTTGATACGCCACTTCGGGCCACGGCGTCACCTTCCCGACGACAAATGGTATCTCGTATTCAGCGGGAAATGGATTGGGCTTCAGGCTGGAGATACGAAATCGAAACATGGTGGGAGAATAGAGAGAAACCTCCACATTCTGGCCGATATAGACTTTCGTCGCATAAGGCTGATCTGCGGCCCGGGAAAGAGCTGGAAATAGAATGAAAAAGGTAACTGTCCACGGGATAGTGAGCCGGTAAACTTGCAACTTCCTTCGGTCAGTCATGTTTATTGAACCGCCTCTTGTTGGGTAAGCGTTGCGAGTACGCATTTAACCCCGGTCTATGAAGGATGCTAACAGGGCCGCCATCGCCGAATGAGGGATAAATCACCACCCGGTCTGGATGCCGATCGTTAAGCCGCGGGGCTGTTCAAACCTGCTATTACTTTCTGCACTTCCGCTTGCACCTCGTCAAAGGTCTTGTTCGGAATGAGCTCTCCGTCTTTCGGAAGGTCGGCGTAAACCCAATCATCAAAGTGCTCGGGTAACTCTAAAGTGACGGGTTTGATCACTTGACCTGCGCAGATGACCTCAGCAGTGAAGCCTTCAATTTTGTGACGTAGAATTGTGAACTCCGTGCAGGGGAATCTTCTACCCTCAGATTTCGCAGGATCGAACCCCAGTGGTCCGCTGGGCAGGTTGTCCCACAAGCAAAGGACCTTGCCGGTATCAAGCTCAATGAGATACCAACCATCATTGGTGCCAGGGTCCCGCAGCTCAAGAGCCCTGTGGGCGTGGTAGATACTCGAAAGAAGTTCGTCCCGGCGCCGGTAAGTCATGACGCCGTTCCTTTTTACCCAAGGGCCGCGCGAATTGAAAAGAAAATAGGCAGCGACGACCAAGAACACAATCCAAGGCCCGAACAATTTTCCTTGGAATGGGTTGATGTCAGGGTATATCCAGTCGACGAAAAATACTTCGCCTAGGACTCCAATCAATATGAACAGTCCCGCTAAGAAAACTCTCACCAGCACGTCTCCCTTCCCCTGCCGATACAGATGGATCACACCGCATCCAGCGGCCACAGCCCGAGAAGGATACCACCACAGAGGGCGCAGAGGTCAGAAGAACAGACGCGGCATCTGAGGGGTTCCGGATAAGGCGACGTATTCCCCGCTAACAAAAGTTGGAGCACTTTTCTCCGTGAATTCTGCGGACTGTGTGGCGAGGGGTCTCTTCGAGGCGAGAGATGAATTCTGAGTGGAGGGAAGGGTTATCCCTCGCGGAACGAAACCCGAGGAGCAAACTGTTCTACTTTTGCCCTTTGACTTTTGCGTTTTGACTCTTGACTTTCATCCGCCCTCGGGTCGTCGTACTTTCCAATCCAAAATCGCAAATCCAAATTCCAAAATAACTATTCCGCCTTTTCCATCGTCTCATCAAAAACCCGATAGCCGGGGTTGGGCGGGAAAAGCTCGGCCATCAGGTCCATGCGGCGGCGCAATTGCGCGACGGGAAGGTGCTCCGGGCCGACGCGGATCTGCACGTCGTGCCACAATCCGTGCATATACTCGGCGGCGGTGCTGACGAACGAAACCTCGCAGTAACGTTCGAATTGCGCGCGGAAGCGGCGGCCCGTGCGGCTGGGCAGGTGAGTCTGTTTCGCATTCAGGGCGTCCTCGTCAATTTCTCCGCGCACGCCGTGACGCATTTCCTCTTCCAAAATTTGGCTATAAGCCGCCACCTCGGAGTGGGTCAGGCGCGGCCGTAGCAATTCCGCCACGCTTCCGAGGAATTCAAACCCCGTGTCGTGGGCGTCCAGCTCGCGGCAGGCGAGCAGCAGGTTGATTCGCTCGGGGGTCTCCACCCAAGCGGCAGTGTGCGCTTCCCCGGAAGGCTTCAGCCGGCTGACAACGTCGCCGGTTTCCAGGCAGGCAATATAGGCCACCCCCAGCACGCGCAGTTTTCCCAGCCGCTGGGCAATTGCCGCCGGAACGGCCTGCGCCGGCTCGCGCACCATGGTGCGTTCTTCCGCCGGACTTAGGGCGAGCGCGGAATGAAATTCCCACTCATGCATGAGACGGGAGATGGGAACAAAACTCCCTTGCACGTAATCAGGGACGGGAATCAGGTCTTTCGGGGCGGTCGGGGTAAATCCCAAAGTGCACCATCCAACTCGAGGGCCCACGGCAACAAAAGTTTCAGAGGCCTCGTTGATATTCTGCGAAATAATTCCGCGCCTGTCCAGCGCCGTATTGTCCGGGGGGAATCGGCGCGCCAGGCGAGAGGACAGCCATACGAAATCCTTGTCGAACTAAACCAAACCATTTAGTCTTAATCGGGAGGCCCCACCGCGATGATCCGAGTGAGCAACCTGATCAAAAATTTTGGTGACTTCGTCGCCGTCAATGACATCTCCTTCGAGGTTCGCCAAGGCGAAATCTTTGCCTTTCTTGGCCCGAATGGCGCCGGCAAGACGACCACGATCAAAATGTTGACCACGCTGCTGAAGCCCACCCGTGGGACCATCGAAATCGATGGGCTCGACCCGCAACGCCAGCAGCACGAAGTGCGGCGCCGCTTTGGGATCGTCTTTCAGGATCCGAGCTTGGAATGGGAGCTGACCGCGGATGAGAACATGGAGCTCCATGGCGTTTTATACCACGTGCCGCACAAGCTGCGGATCGAGCGCACCGAACAACTTCTGAAAGCCTTTGAGCTCTGGGAGCGCCGCAAGGAACCGGTCAAGCGTTTTTCCGGGGGGATGAAGCGGCGCCTGGAGATTGCCCGGGGCTTGCTGCACACGCCCAAGATTCTCTTCCTGGACGAACCCACTCTGGGGCTCGATCCGCAGAGCCGCAATCAAATGTGGACGCATGTAAAACGCCTGAATGAAACCGAAGGCGTGACGGTGTTTCTGACGACGCACTACATGGATGAGGCCGATCGTGTGGCGCAACGCATTGCCATCATTGACCACGGCCGGATCGTAGCGCAAGGCACACCGGCAGAACTGAAAGAGCAAACCAAGAGCGATTCCCTGGAACATGCTTTCCTGGCGCTGACCGGCACTTCGATTCGCGACGAGTCCGCCGGCTCACTCGACCAGATGCGGAATTTCGTCAAAATGTGGAGGCGGTAAGCGATGGGGGCAATCTACATTCTGTGGCTTCGCGAGCTGAAGCGCTACACGCGGTCCTGCGCGCAGATCTTCGGCTCCCTCGGGCAGCCGCTCCTTTATCTTCTGGCGCTGGGGTTTGGCCTCGGACCCGTTTTCCAAAAGTCAGGGAACGGTAGCTACCTCCAATTCCTTGCTCCTGGCGTGATCGGAATGACCGTTCTATTTACCTCGATTTTCTCCGGAATTGGCTTGCTTTGGGACCGCCAATTTGGTTTCCTCAAGGAGACGCTGGTGGCGCCGGTGCCACGCCTCAGCATCGTGATCGGTAAGACCCTGGGCGGCGTCACCGTGGCGCTTATCCAAGGGATTCTGGTAGTGATCGTTTGCCTGGTAGCGGGTTTCCGGCCGATCGCCTGGACGGCGGTCCCTTTCGCTTTTGGCTACATGGCGCTGATCGCCATGGTTTTTGGCGGTCTGGGCACGGCCATCGGCTCAAAATTGCAGGATATGCAGGGCTTTCAGCTCATCATGAATTTCCTGGTGATGCCCACCTTCTTTTTGTCGGGAGCCTTGTTCCCTCTCGATCACTTGCCCAAAGTTTTGGGCTTTATAACGGACATGGACCCTCTCTCGTACGGAATCGATGGACTCCGCGGCGCGCTGATCGGCCGAACGCATTTCGGGCTGCTGACCGACCTCGCGGTCCTGTCGGCCGTGGCGGTCGTGCTCGTCAGCATCGGGAGCTATCTCTTTTCGCAAATTGAAATCTGATTATTCCCTTTCGTGCAGTTCAATGACCGCGGCTCTCCACTCGGAATCAAGGCGGACCGGCAATCCGGCAAGGGAAAGATTCGCTCCACTCACATCCGACGCAGCCTCTCCGTCAACCGAGACGGCATAGGTGCGCAGGGGGTCAAGCCCGCGGAGTTTGAACACCCGCGTGGCCGCGCCATTCTCCAAGCGGTACGCGAAGAGGATGCTGTTCTTCCGGTCGGGCGCAACATATTGCACCGCCGACCAATCTCTCGCGTCATCGTGGCTGGGCTGTACGGTTAAGTGATAAACGTCCGCACCCATAATCACCTGCCGGAGGCGTTTGTAGAGCGCCACGTTTGCCGTTGCGGTTCTGATCAAATCGTCATTCCACGTGGAAACCCGGCTGGATATTCCGAATTGGCCGTTCATCGGCACGCGAAACATAAAGTCCCACCAGCCGGGGGGATTGGTGAGTGCAACCTCCCCATTGTCCTGGTCGCCGACCATCCAGTGATTGCAAATTTCCGGAATGAATTCCACCGTGCAGCCATACCCGAGCTGCACCGAGGGCAGAGGGTTGACGACATCCGAGAGCCAGGTGGTGTGGGTGTGGGCGATGATCCCCAAGTCGAACCGCGTGCCGCCGCTCGAGCAATTCTCGATGACGAGTTGGGGATACGCGGCGCGCACCTCATCCAGCCAATGGTAATAGCTCATCAGGTGGTCGTGGAGCACGTGACCGCGGCGCTCGGCAAGTTGGGGCGGGTCAAAACGCTCGCCAATGTCGATGTTGTAATCGATCTTCAACCACTCGATTCCATAGTCCTTCACCAAGCGGTCGACGACGGACCGCGCCCATTGCCTCGCCGCGGGTATCGCGAAATTGAGATGGTAGCGATTCCCTTCAAGTACAGGGCTTCCGTTGTAAGCGAGGCACCAATCGGGGTGCGCTCGAAACATCGCCGAATCGACGCCCAGGTTTTCGATTTCCACCCAAATGCCGAACTTCAGGCCTTTGCTCCGAACGTATTGGGCAAGCTCCTGGATGCCATGGGGAAATTCCTGCGGGTTCTCTGTCCAATCGCCCAGTTCGTGCTCCCAGTTCTTGCCGCTGAACCACCCCGCATCCATCACAAACACTTCCGCACCGAGGCGGGCCGCCACATCCGCACACCGTTTCAAGTCCTCCACCTGCAACTTGTCGCCAAACGGATACCAGGAATTGAACTGGACAAGGAGAGGGTCATTCGTCTTGGTGCGGGGCACTACATAGCGGCGCTGGTAGCGATGCATTTGGTTGGCGCCATCGTCGAGATCGCCGACTGTGGCGGTAAAAGCCACGGACGGAAGAGCGAAGGATTCGCCCGGCGACAATCCCAGCGGCCCTCCGAAATCAGGGCGCATTCCCAACGACACTTGTAGATTTTCCTCTTGCAAAGGGCGCCCCTGCGGCCGTCGGGCGAAATTCATATCCCAATTTCCAGAGTAGGCAAGTTGCGCCATGAATCGTGTTTCCAGATTCTTGCTGTGCAGGCAAAACCAAGGTGAATACCCATAGGTTGAACGTCCCCTCGTGGCGACAAAGGATCTTTCCCCGGCCGAGAGGTCTTCCGTCGCGAGTTGCCGTTCGCGCCCCCAACCGCCCCAGAGATAGGTGAGATCGTATTGGCCCGCGGGCAACTCGAATGCAAGGGAGGGCAATGATTCGACTGCCAGAGGCTTCGCACCCTTATTTAAAATCGTAATCTGCCGCGTGAAGACACCCGTATCGCCCCAGGTGAAATACTGAACGGCAATCTCCAGTGGCAGCCGCTGGTGCCGGTAGGTAAGTTGCAGTCCATCCACATCACCTGACAGGTGCAGTTCCTGATGAGAAACAACCTCCAAGTCTTCGGGCGCTAGACTCTCTCCTTCCGCCATTCCGGCAATGTCGTATTGCTGGCCTGGTGGCGCGGTGGAATCGCCTTTCCCAACCGAAGCATTCCAGTCCGGCCGGCCCGAAGGCCCGAAGTATGCCAAGTAAATTTTCCCATCAACCTGCGCGAGGCGAAATTCCAGGCCGCCGGTTTCGAGTATCCACCCGTTATGAGCGTCAGACCGAATCGTGGCTCTGACATCCGTGGCACGTCCGACGCACGCGGCGCCCACGAGCACCAAAAGAAGAATCCATTTCCTAGTCATCATTTCCAACTCCCGTCAAATCGGCGCCAACAAGTACCATCGTCGCGGCCGCTCACGCTCACTGCGTGGGGATGACGAACAGAGTGATGGAGGCTGCCGGGAAAGTCGCGGAAATCGTGCTCGTCGTGGTTCCCGCTGCCGGAGCCGTCACCGTCTGGTCGGGCAGCGCGACGATCGACGCCAGGTTCGCATTGCTGTACTGATAAACCTTCGCATTGCCCGTGGCCGTCAGGTTCGCGAGCGACAGCGTGCTGGTCAAGGCGCCATAGGTTTTGTTTATCACCACCACCGTCACCGCATGATCGGACGACCGCAGCGCTCCGTACACCGCAAGTTGCCCCTGTGCCGCGCTCGTCGAGGCCAGCGCAGTCCCGCCGAATTTCGAGTTTGCTCCGTCATAGTTGCGGTAGATCTCGAAGGCAATCAGGCCGGGGAGCTGCGTTTCGTCCGGAGGACCCCAGAGCGTCGCCAAGTCGAGCCCGTACTGCCCGAAGATGCCGAGGAGGTCGGCCTGTGCCAGTGCCCCATTGATGTGCTCTTGCCCTCCCCAGTTGTACTCCGAGGTCGACGTCTTGGTGCCGGGATAGTTGTTGGCGACCCACGTCTGCATCATGGGAATCAGTTGCGGAGCCTGCAACGGTGTCGAGCAGCTTGCCGTGTAGTTCGAGTCAGTGGTGTAGTTCGGTTGAGGGTAATTGGGATCGGTATAGGTCGGATCCCAGAACACGCGCGTCGAGTCGAGCCGCGCCATCTGCTCTCCGGTGTCTCCCGCGGTCGCGAGGCCCACGCCCGAGCCGTTATACTCGGCCGCAAAATAGGTGTGCAGATCCAGATAATCCAGCAGGCGGGGGGTGTTGTTCGCGGCAGCGTACGCCTTGAACTGCTGGAGATAGTATTCGACGAGGGCAGTGCCTCCGTGCGCCTTACGATCGACGGGATCGGACCAGGGCTCATAACAGGGGCCGGTGTCCCACCCGTCCTCGACATCTTCCTTCGAATAGAAGTAATCCCACCAATAGTCGATCACCGGACCGGCTACCTCGGCGGTGGGATCGGCCGTCTTGACAGCCAAGGCCGTGGCAATGTCGTTGTTGGTCAGCTCATCGTAAGTGAAAGGCGACGGATGCACGTCGCGGTGCGTCGCGTCCCACCAGTCGGGTTCATTGTCCAGGTCGTAGATGGCTACGCCGCCATTCGCCGCCGTGCCAAACGTCTGGACCAAGGAAGTCACCCAGGCGCCAGACCACGCGGGGCCTTTGGCAATGCTGGTGACGGTGGGATCATTGCCCGTTACGTTGCACCCATTGGAGTTCGTACAGCCACTGACGCCCTCGGGGTATACGCCATTGCCGCAGCCCAAGGAGGTGTCCACGGACTGCTGATTGGGATATGTCGCCACCGGGAAGCTGCACGACGTGCCGTCCTTGGCCACCCAGCCTTGCACGGGCACCGTGCCCATGGTGACAGCCCCGATGGAGTTATTGCTCGTGACGAGGTCATTGAACTGGCCTGTGGGCCCCATGGCGCCTGTCTCGTTCTCAAAGTACCAGTCGGCGGCGGAATTGGTCACGCCCAGTTGGTAATTGTAGCGGGAGGTGTTGTCTCCACCCCAGCGAAGGACGGTTGGGTTGGCAGGCGCATCCACGGAATTGACAAATGAGTATGCGTTCATGCCATAGATGTAGGGATTAATGGCATGGGTCTGGTTGCCCGCGTCCACCATCAGCGCCGGTCCTGCCCCCGCCGCCGGAGCCTCGAGCGTCACCGTCGCGGTGCCGTATTGGGTGGTATCGCCAGCGGCCGTCGCCGTCACGGTCATCGTGGCCGGAGCGGGGTAAGGAGTCTCGTAAAGCCCCGAGGTACTGATGGAGCCCACGCTGCCCGTCCAGCCCGAAGGCCCCGCGACCGACCAGTTGACCGCGGTGTTATAGCTGCCCGTCCCGCTTACCGAGGCGCTGAACTGCACAGTCGTGCCAATCGTCGCCGTCGTTGGGTTCGGGGTTACCGTTACTCCCGTGATCGTCGGGCCGGTAGGCCCCGTCGGCCCCTGACCCGTGCTGCCGCCTCCCCCGCCGCACCCCAGCGCCACCACGCACAGAACGGCGCTGGCAACACCTGCCACCACACTCCATCGCCGTTCACCCATGGTCAACTCTCCCTTTGTCCTGAAAGGTGCCGCAGTTCCCCACCGGCATCGACCCCAGTCGACCTGCGTCCACCAAAGCGCTCGCCGGCAGCAGCATCAACCTGGATCGCGAGATGACTCTTCACTACTGACTGTTTGACTGAAATCACCAATTCGGCACCAATTCGCGCGAATTCTACCACTCGCAAGGCGTATTGCAAGACCAACCCAACACTCAGCCCTCTGCTGTTCCGATGTAGTTCTGGTCGGTCCCTATCCTCAGGAATAATCTCCCTCTCGTAGATTATTTCCGGACGCCATTTTGGAATTGTGCGTATTACGTGTGCAATAGTGCGACGATCCAGGACCTGAGCGCCCTCGCTCTACCCTACGGCAGGATCGGATCGGCGAAAGGCGCGCCAACTTCTGGCTTGCCAGTGTATAGTCACAAGTAGGTCGCTCGCGGGAGGCTTCGGTTTGTCTCGTCTTCTTCTAAGAAGCGCGAGCGTAACCCCCAGTCTTCTGATTAGTGGGAGAATCTCATGGAAGGAACCCATTCCGCTACACGGCAATCCCTCGGTCAACTCATTCTCGTGCCCGCCCTCATAACCTTGGCTGTGACCTTTCTTCGGCTTGCTGGCGAGCTGGCTCACTGGTCGCAGAAGTACTTCAACACCGATGTGGGCGGTGGTGGCGCCATTGTGGGCATCACCTGGCTGGCTCCGATCTTTGGGGCTTATTTTGCGATGAAACTGGTGCGTTCAGGCGCAGGCCCTCGATCTGCGTGGCAGGCCATGGGCTTTGCGGCCCTCGGGGTGGCGGTGGTCTTTGGCGGGACCTTCCTGGGGCAAGCGCTGCCTTCCGTCTCGGGCTTTTACGGCAGGCTCCTATACATCTGGGCTGTCTTCGCGTTGGGCGGGATCGCCACTTTTCCGGGGTGGCCGGCGCTATTCAAGGTCCAATTGGCCTACGCCTACGCGGCGCGAATTCCCGTGGTGATCATCATGTTCGTGGCCTTTCAGCAGGGTTGGGTCACGCATTACAGCGCCGCCCCGTCGGACACTCCGCCCGGGTTCGCCCTGTGGCCGAAGTTCCTATGGCTCGGTTTCTTCCCACAATTGATTCTCTGGGTCGGCTTTACGCTGGTCTCGGGGATGCTTTTGGGGAGCATCGTCGCAGTCCTGGCGCGTCTCTTTCAACGGTCCGCGCGGTGAGGTGAGTACACGGATCAGTAAGCTGCCAGCCACGGTCACTGCTTTGCGAAGCTGAAATCTCGAGAGGCAAGGACATGTCCGAGTAAGCGGGAGAAAAAGCCATGGCCAAACGGATGGACCGACGCGACTTCTTTCGCGGCAGTGCGAGCGTACTTACTGCGGGGATGGCGCTTTACCCGCGCGATAGCAACCTAGCCGCGCGAGAAGAACCGCAAACCCACCAGCCGGATTCCCGCCCTTACCAAGTGAAATGGTACGAGTTCACCGAATGCCCGGATTCCGACACCTGCTGGGCCCTCTCGGTCGGACCCGACGGGCGCATCTATGCCGCCGCGTGTGCGGAGGGCGTGCCCGGCGGCATCGTGACCGTGGTTCGTTATAACGAAGAAAAGGACGGCCTCGATTACCTCTTTTCGGCCGATAAGGTGACGGATGACCCGGCTGATTCCGGTCGAGCGACGCAGTGCAAAATCCATTACAGCTTTGCCCCTTCGATGCATGACGGCATTCTTTACATGGCCACCCATCTTTCCGGCCCACCCTTTGATGAGCCTTCGTATTCTCCCTGGCGCTCCTGGCACGATGAGAAACGTTGCTTCCGCGGCAGCGCGCTCATTGCTTTTGATACCCGGACGGACGAAGTGAAGTGGTGGGAGACGATGATTCCCAAGGAGGGTTGCCGGTGCCTGCTCCACGACGAAGACCGCGGCCTGCTTTATGCCCTCAGCTATCCTCGCGATCATTTCATCATTTTCGATATCAAGAGGCGCACGCAGCGGGACTTGGGCCGCATCGGTTCCATAAACTCGCAGGCGCTTTTCCTCGACAAGCACCACCGCGTGTGGACCACCAACGATTACGGCCATCTGGTGCGCTACGATCCCGAAAGGAACCGGCTGGAAATGTCTCCCCTGGCGCTGCCCCACAATCCCGTGACCCAAACCGGCTGGCACAGCGTCTTTTATGATGTCGCCGCCTCTCCCGACCGTGAGTGTGTTTATGCGGTCACTTGGAATTCCAATCCCTGGATGATGCGGATCTGGCCGAACGACGGTGATTGGCCCAAGGTTGAGGATCTCGGGCCTGCGACGCAGGACCGCGACCTCAGCGTTTCCCTCCACCTTTTCCAAGACCATTGCGGCGGCATGACGTTTGCCGGTGATGGCCAGTTGTACTATGTGGCGTCGCGTTGGCGCGACCCTGTTTACAATCCCATGCCCGCCGGACACAAGGATCAAGAAGGGGTGGTATGGCGATTGAACCCGTCGACGCTCCAGCGTGAAGAAGTGACCCGGCTGGAACATCCCAAAACCTCTGCCCACTACGTGACCCGCGGCGCCGTAGATCACCATGGCGATCTGTTCTTCGGGCACGTCGGTGCGCAACCCTCCGGCATTTTCAAAGTCGAAATGCCACCAGAGCCCAAGAAGGAAAATGCCCACCTACCCATTCGTATTTGGGGATGAGGATCCATCATGAGCGTGCAAAAGAGAAAGTTCGACTATAGCTCTCCGCAAGTGCAAAAGCAGGTGGAAGAAATCCAGCACGGGTCCTTCATGCGCCAGGGAACGATGCTGGCGTTTCCTCTGTGTTTTCCCGGCGCGACGATTCCCATTGTGCCCGATGAGAGCCACATCACCGCACTCGACGCTACGCCGGAAGGAATCATCTACGGCGGCACCAGCGGCAAACGATCCCACATCCTTGTCGCCATGTTTCACGGCAGTACAGGCGCGGTGTTCGATATGAAGATGGTGGATAACGCCGACCATTGCCCGGCGGTGTGCTGTGGGAAGAATAAACTCGCAGCTTGTGTGAACGGCCCCAACAGCGGGGGCCGGATTTTGACCACCGCTCTCCACCCGATGGCTTCCGACCTGATCCAGGAGTGGGGCTTTTTACGGCCGGATTTCGCCGACTGGGGCGAACCCGTGCCTGGCGAACCTATCGTGCACGCTGTGGCCGACGCTTCGCGCGAGAGCGTTGTCGGTATCACCTCACGCCACCTGTTCAGCTTTGATTTTGAGACCGCGAAGAGTAAAGTGCTGGCGGAGATTTCCTGCATTGGGCGTTTGGGTCTGGCTTCTAACCGTAACATCCTCGGCCTGGATGGAACCGGGCATCTGTGGTCTTATGATGCGCGGACTCAGGCGCTCCATCGCCAAGCCATCAAGTTACCTGGCGGTGCATGGGGCCAGATGCCTTTAAGATGGGCTCGCGACTCACACCAGGGTCTCCTCTACACCACCGATGATAGCGGCACCCTTTTCTCCTTCCATGCCGACCGCGGATTCAGCTCTCCTCTTGGCAAGACGATGTTCACACCTGTTGGCCCCATGGCCGTCACTTTTGATGGCCGGGTCTTTGGATTCTGCGGGGATGGGATTGCCAAGATGTTTTGCTACGAGCCCGGCCGCAAACAGATTACCGACCTGGGTGTGGCCATCTCGGTATTTGAGCGCCGTCGTTATGGATACGTATTTGGGGATGCGGTCGCGGGGCGCGATGGCGAGATTGTTTTTGGCGAGGACGACAACTTAGGGCACTTGTGGCTGTATTACCCGCGAATTCAAGGAGTCACCTGATCCTCCTGGCATTGCCGCAGCGGGCGCGGTCGAACAACGGCGCACGAGGACGCAATTCACTTGGTGGCATATCGGCCTAACCGTGCGTTTGGCTGGCCGTTGACAAGTCACCGAATTGGGACGAGCCGCGGACCTACAAAACAGGTCCGCGCTACGATTGCTCCATCAGAGGACAAGCAATTCTTTTTCAGATTGATCCTCGAATAACGCAAGCTATACATCCGCGCATAAATAAAGGGACATGATGGCTAGCAAAAAGGTAGCAGCCGGGGTCGGATCAGCTCCGGGTAGGATTGCATATCCTCGAAGACCCGGGTCAAAGTGGCGACCAATT
>JBEKLF010000025.1:0-52792 GCA_050010335.1 Terriglobia bacterium | reverse complement strand
ATGCCCGCTTCGCACTTAACTCCAGCAGAATATTGAGGTTACAAGCGCGTGCACAGATTGGACCAGTTATGGCCACATTAACCGGCCAAACTGCTTGATTATAAAACGCTTACGCTAGATTTGGGTCCAAGCAGATTTGGACCGGTTAATTTTACCAAACAGTACTCGTGGTCTGCACGGGATCTCCGGTCTGACCGCACTACTTTGCGTACGGGAGCGGATAGCCACTGTCAGCGTTTCCTTGACGGTAGGGTTTCTCACGCCTGCTGAGAGGCCAATGCAAGCCACACGCCGACGCGGCAACAATTGAACGGGGAGACAGATCATGCAAACGAAGCCCACTCTTGAGGGTGCCGGCAGGATATTCCGGCCAGCGCCATCCCTGAGGTCACCGACGATGACGGCCCCCGCGCGCGCACCATTTGCGGAGAGTTCTGGGGTAAGAGGGGACCGATGGAAGGGGTGGCCGCTGACCCGAGTTACGTGGACATCTCGGTTGCCCCCGGGCGGCGAAAGCGCTTCAAGCTTGAGACTAGGGTTGGAAGCCGAAAAGCCCGGACTGGGCAATCCTTTCGGCATAAGCGCTTTGCGCCATCGTGAGGTAGGCGCCATCTACCTGAGTCCGCGAAGCTCGATAAGCCCTGGCGTGTTCTTCTGACCAGAAGAACAGGGTTTCCCTTCAATAATCGTTGATGATATTCGCGCCTTTGAAAGTGTTCCAATCGACGTCCGGCTCAAAAATTAACGGCTCGGCATCCTTTTCCCTTACCTGGGAATTCAATTCGCTGTCCACAGAGATGTGAAGCGCCTTCCCGCAATGGGCGCACGCGGATTCGATTTCAACGGAAAGCTTTTGTCCTCGGAGGCGCCCTTGCACGAAGGGCGTTGCGAAAGCATCTTCTGCTCAGGCGCCATGTGCGCGTTCTCCCGTGCTGAACTGCAAGCGATGCGGCGTGCGATCGGTGGTGACCGGAAATGCCCAACTGATTTCTCCGGCCTCATTCCGAACCAGGAAAAAGAGATGGCGTTCGAGGTCTTCCACAATCGCTCGGACCTTGGGAAGAGGTAGCCCAAGCGTGGCTGCGAGCCGATTCACCTTTATTGGCCGCCCACTTTCATAAGGTATTTCCCGAACAGCAAAATTGCGGACGGAGTGATGTTCCGGCGTCATAAATGCGAGCCTTGCCGCGAGGGATTCCGGGATTTTTGCGAGCGCAGCCTTGAAGCTAACATCGGGGACTCGACTTATGGTTTTTCCACTTCCCACTAAGAGCGTGTTGGCATCCGATTTTTCTATAATCATCTTCAGGGTTCCTTCCTAAGGCGGACGACCGCGCGCCCCGTCTTCCCACCGCGCTGGTGAGAAAACCAGGCTACCTCGTCACGATTTGCAGAACGCTATCGTTCGGGTCCGGGGCGGAGGCAGGCGCCCGGATGATCAACCTATCGTTTACCTGTCGGAACCTCAGCTTCCTCTTGTCACCCAGCACGGTGATCTCCGCAATGCGCCCTTCGAACCCTGGCACTTCCACTTGGCCGGCGAAAGGCCAATCGAACACGTGAAGGTACACAATCTTTCCCTTGGCCGTGGTTTTGCCGAACGGAAGGTTTTGCAGCGGGCCGTAGGTGGTTCCGTAGATGGAGTCACCGTAGACGTCCAACCATTTCCCCATGGCGTCGAGCCGCTCCACGAATTCAGGCTGAATGGTCCCTTCCGGAGTCGGGCCCACGTCCAATAGCATGTTCCCACCCTTGCTCGCCACGTTTGCCAAGTCCTGAATCAGCTCTTTTACCGATTTGTACTTCGTATCGTTCTTGTTGTAGGCCCAGGTATCGTTGATCGTCATGCACGTTTCCCAGAGCTGGAAATCGTCCGGCTCCGGCACGGAGGGTGGCGTTGTCTCTGGCGTTTTCGTGATACCTTGCAGTTTGAGCGCGGCGCTTTTGGTGGGAATCCGGTCAGGAATGAATTGCTCCGGCGTGGCAAAATCGCCCGGCACACCGAGCCGATTGTTCACTAGCGCTGCGGGCTGGATATGGTGCACGATGTCCAGAACCTGCTCGCCTTGGTACTTCTCCTGATGATCGAGCCCATCAAACCAGATCACGGCCACGGGCCCGTAACCGGTGAGGAGTTCCCGCAGTTGAGCTTCCATGTAGTCGAGGTATGTCGCCCACTGCGGCTTGGTGGGGTCGCCGTGCCACGTATCCTTGACGGGTTTGGAAGTGTCACGATAGCCCGCATGATGCATATCGGGAGGGGAGTAATAAAATCCCAAAGGAATTTCCGCGTTGTGCGCGGCTCGGGCAAGCATGGCCGTAACATCCTGGCCGTATGGGGTTTTGGTGATCTTGTAGTCCGTCAGGGCGGTGTCGAACATGCAGAATCCGTCATGGTGTTTGGCGGTGAACACCATGTAGCGCATTCCGGCATCCTTGGCCAAACTCACCCAGGCTTGGGGATCGTAATGAACGGGATTGAATTGCTTGTAGAGCGCCACATACTCCGCTTCAGTGATGTTCCAGTGCGCTTCGGGCTCCATGATGGGCCATGAAGCCTCCACACTGGCCAGCGAGTACGGACCCCAGTGAATGAACATGCCGAATTTCGCTTGCTGGAACCAGGCAGTGCGTTGCGAAACCTCGCCTCCGTTCGAGGGTGTGGAGGCGGCGGGCTGGGCGTTGCCGACGGAGGGTCGGCCCAACAGAAGAGTGAACACGCTCACGGCAAGAAAACCAACGAACCTTCCGCGCTGCCTGTCGATCATACGTCCGCTCCTTATGGCGCCGCGCCAATCTTGCATGTCCAAACGCCGCCGCGATCTGTTGTCCAAGAAAGCTGGCGTTTCCGGCACCGCGAAATACGGAAGTATAAGCGCGGTCTGAATTTGATGTTACGGAGAATTTTCGATGGCGACGGAATGTCCGTGCGCTACGCCCGCCGGGCGCGCGTGAAAACCAAGCGGTCGCTGGCCAGGAAATTCAGGATGGAGCAACACGAAATGGACACAATGTCGGCAAGGGTGTCGTCCAGGCCGCACCTACCAACCAGCAACAGCATCACAGCCAAGTTTCCGCCCACGGATAGCGCTCCATTCGCAATTTGAAAACGCAGAAGCCTTTTCCACCAGCTCGACTTGTCCAGGCCCGCGCGGTCTCGCCAAGTCCAACGCTCATGCCAGATGAAGTTGTGGAGCAGGGCAACCTCAACGGCCAGCCCGGTGGCGAGCAAATAGTGCAGTCCCGCCACCACGGTGAGCGCCGCCAAAGTGGCGAGCTGGACCAGGATCCCTAGCCCACCCACCACATTGAAGGCGAGCCAGCGCCGCAACTGCGCAGGTTCTTCTCCGCCACCGGACCTCTGCCGCTGCACCGAAGGAGTCATCATCGCGGCAGCCTTTCCGCCAGATAGAGAGCGTGCGTATTGACGGTGGCGGAGACCACAAGTTTCAGCGCCAAGCCGGCAATCGCCACCACGCCGCCCGCGTCGAACAGTCGAAACACCCCCAGGCTTCCCAAGTGAACCCAAGGGTTATAGAGAAGGTAGAGTGTTCCGGCAGCCAGGATAATCCGCAGTTCCGTGGGGCCAAATCCGAGGAAGGAAAGATGAAACACTCGTCGGACGTGCGTCGAGAGAAACTCCTCGGCCGCCACGGTCATGTAGGCGGCCAGCATTCCCAGCGCGAGGAGCGGATTCATATATCCCGATAAAGCCAGCCCGCCCAGAAGAGAGAAAGTGCCCACCATATCGAGCACATGATCGACGTAGAAGCCATATCGCGGCCTCTGCTGGTCGCGAACGCGCGCCAGGGTGCCGTCCAAACTGTCGCCAAACCAGTTGACAGCGAGTGCAAAAACGACAAAGAGCAATGCCCAACGGTAGCGGTTCGCCATCCCGTAGGCAACTCCCGCCGAGAGCATCGCCGCGAATCCCAGCAGGGTCAAGTGGTCGGAATTGATCCAACGCGGAAGCCGTTGGGCCATCCAGACTAAGGCCGATTTTTCCGCCCCCGCCAGGATGCTTCCGTGCTCTCGGACGTGGGTTGATTTGAGGTCAGTCATCATGGGAATCTCTTTTCCAAAATGCCTTTTACTAAAGGCTTTGAGAAGGCAGCGTGCATCTGCGTCACCAAATTTGTGATCTTGCCTAAACGCCTGCGTGGAAAGAGAATTGTCTGCCGCGCACGGAAGGAGGCACGCCGCTCGGGCCGAGGGTTTTCCCGACAGTGGAGTGTGGTTGCGGCAGTCTGACGCGCTTAGTGCAACTGACCCGTCTGATACAGAAGCACCGCAGACTGAATCTGGAAATCGTACTTGCCGCTGGTGTCGTCGATTTGGGCCGATGTCAGATTCAGTTGTGCCTGGGAGAGTTCGACGATCGAGCTGAGTCCAAGTTTGTAGCGACCCTGGGCGAGGTCGAGCGCCAGGGTGGCCTCTTTCAGCAACTCGGCGGTGACGGCGAGGCGCTGATAGGCGGTGCCGGTGTTAAGCCAAGCGGTGCGCACGTCGCGCGAGATGCGGTCGGCAAGGTCGCGCATAGCCTGGTCCGCTGCTTTGGCGCGGAGGTTCGCTTCCTGGTGGCGGGCAGAATAGAGGAACCCGTTAAAGATCGGAATACTCACATTGATGCCCGCCGCGGCGTAGCGGTCGGTGAGCGGAACCTGGTAAGCCGGGGTGAGACCCGCTTCGCCCGTGGCACTGATGGTGGGCATCCACAAATCGCGCTCGGCGCGGGCATAACGCAGCGCCGCCTCGTGGCTGAAGCGCGCGCTCGAGAGGTCCGGACGATCTTGCAGAGCCTGCACGATCAAGTCGGTGGGGTCAGCGAGTGGCGCCGCGGGCATGGGCTCCTCGGCGAGGTCGAACGGTTGAGGATTGCCGAGCCCCAGTGCGGTGGCCAAATCCGCGAATGAGGCCTTCTCGTTATTTTGCGCTTGCACCAGCAGCAACTTCGCCTGTGCCAAGTCCACCTCGGCGAAGCTCACGTCCAACATGGATTTCAGTTTGTTCTTCTCCAGCGCCGTGACCTGGTCGGTAAGAACCTGGCGCTCTTTCACCGTTTCCTCGGCAACCTTGAGTACGGCCTCCGCGCGCAAGACATTGAAATAGGCGCGGTTGACGGCGAGCAGCACGTCCTGCGCGGTTTGCTGCGCGCTTTCGGAAGCGGCCTTGGCTCCCAGCCGCGCCGAGCCCACCAGGTTGGACGTGCGTCCGAAGTCCGTTATGAGCTGTTGGACCTCCAGGCCGTTCGATTCGCGGTTGTATATGATCGGGTTGTTGAGGTAACCCGCGGCGATGCGGCTGCCGGGCAACGCCCCTGCCCCCGTGACAGCTCCCCTGGCAGTGGGGTAATAAGCCGATTTCTCTTCACGGGTGATCTGGTTGGCCGCTTCCGCATCGTAGTTCGCAGCCTGCAACAGGGGATGGTTGCGCAACGCCATCGCCTCGGCGTCTTTCAACGAGAGGGTGGGGGCCGGAGCTTGCTGTGGTGCGGCCCATTGTGGATAAAGGGCCAATAACCACAAAATGGAGCAACTTGGCGCCAGAACGGCGATGCGTCGAAGGACAAAATGTCTCATGCACCAATCTCCTTAGGGCCGCTCGCCGGGCTTACCTGCTTCCGACCGTATACCAGCAGATACGCGGCGGGAACGATGAAAATGGTCAAAATGACCGAAGACGTGAGCCCTCCGATAATGGCGCGAGCCATGGGCGTGTACTGTTCGGCCCCCGTCCCCAGTTTCATCGCCATGGGAATCATGCCGATGATGGTGGCGAGCGAAGTCATCAGGATAGGCCGCAGGCGCACGCGGCAGGCGGTAATCACGGCGTCGGCGGGTGACATCCCTTGCGTCTCCAGGTTATGCGCGAAGTCGACAATCAGGATGCTGTTGGAATCAGCGATGCCCACCAGCATCAGCACCCCCATGAGCGACATCACGTTCATGGTGCTGTGAGTGAGCGGCAGGATGATGAGCACCCCCACAAACCCCATGGGGATGGCCAGCATGATCAGGAAGGGATCGACGAACGAACGAAACTGCGCCACCAGGATGAGGTACAGCAGCATAAACGAGAGCATGAACCCCAGCCCGAAGCTCTTGAAGGATTCTTCCATGCCATTCACCATGCCGCGTAAATCGACCCGCACATTGTCGGGAATATTGCTGTTAGCCAGAATGCCGCGTATGTCATGGGTGAGTTTCCCCAGGTCCTCTCCCTTCGGAGTCACATACACATCCGAGACACGCTGAATCTGGTAATGGTCTACTTCCGTGGGTGATTGCAGCCGGGTGAGTTTTACCACGGTGTCGAGTGTGGTGGGATCCTTTAAGTTCGGCGCCCGCAGGGGTATATTCCGCAGGTCCATGGAGTCGTGAATCGCCGGAGAACCATTCTCGAAATACTGGACGGTCAGGAAATAGTCGTTCCCTGTTTTCCGGTCCACCCAGTAGTTCGGCGCAATCATCAAATTCGAATTCAGGGCGGTGATAACGTTGTCCACCACGTCTTTCTGACTTAGCCCCAACTCTCCGGCGTGTACGCGGTCCACATCCAACCGCAGCGCCGGGTAGTTCATATCTTGCGGAATGTAGACCTGTCCGACGCCGTGCAACCCCCTGATTTGCCTGGCCAAGTCCTCCGCGATCCCGTAGCCCTGTTCCAGATTACTGCTGCTCACCTGCACGTCGATGGGCGCGGGCATCCCCATGTTCAAGATCGCGTCCACCATCGAACCGCTGGAGAAGAACGTCCGAAGCTGCGGGTATTGCTTGCTGATTCCATCCTGCACCTCCCGCATGTAATCGAAACTGGTGCGCGCGTGGTCATCCTGCAACTGCACCTGCACCGTGGCGGTGTATTCCCCGGAATTGGTGGTGTAGAGAGATGAAAAATCCGGCACCATCCCAATGTTTGAGACCACCAACCTGAAATCCTTGGGAGCAATGGTTTGCCGAATCAGGTTTTCCACCTTGGCGACGTAATCATTGGTCAATTCAATGCGCGTACCGGTGGGCGCCTTGAGGTTAATGGTGAATTGCCCGGCGTCGGTCCGAGGAAAGAACGCCAATCCCAGAAACGGGTATATCGCCAGGCTGACCAAAAACAGCCCCGCCAAGGCCGCGACGGTGAGTCCCGGCCGTACCACCGCTCGCCGCACCCAGCGCTCGTAGAAATCCAGGAACTTGTTAAAGTGCCGGTTGAACGCGGCATTAAACCTGTCCATCCAGGAGCGGCCGGCTGCTTTTTCCGGCTCCACGTCATACTCGCCTTTATTCAGTTCGTGTCCTTCGGCATGCTGCACCTGCTTCAAGAAACGCGAACAGAACAGCGGAATGACGGTCATCGCCACCACAAAAGACGCCAGGAGGGAGAGGCAGAAAGCCATGGCCAGCGCGGAGAAAAGGAATTTGCTCACGCCATAGAGAAACACCACGGGGAGAAAGTCCACCACGTCCACCAGGGTCGCAGCGAGAACCGCCAGATTCACCTCCGCCCCACCCACCTCTGCTGCGACCATGGGGGCGGCGCCCATCTCCAAATGGCGATAGATGTTTTCGAGGGAGATTACCGAGTTGTCGATCACCCGCGAGAAGGCCAGCGCCAGGCCCCCAAGAATCATGGTGTTCACGGTGCCGCCCATCACATTCAGCGCCACAAACATGGTCAGGGCGGAAATCGGGATGGAAAGCAGAACCGCCGTGGTGGCGCGAAAACTGCCGAGAAAAACCAGAATCATGATGCTGGTAAGCAGCAGCCCGAGGAGGCCCTCGTGCAGCACCGTGTGGATTGCCTCCTTGACGAACACCGATTGATCGAACACCAGAGTGGCCGTCATCTGCTTGGGAATGTCAAACAGGTGGCCGATCATGTCCCGCACTCCGTTCACCACTTCAATCGTGTTGGTATCGCCGCCCTGCTTCATGATGGGGATGTAACACGATTTCTGGCCGTCAACTCGCACGATGTTGTACTGGATCTGATTGGCGTCCTCGGCCTTTCCCACGTCTCCCACTGTGACCCACGAGGTCCCCACCGTCTTGATGGGGATATCGTTCAAATCGGATACCTTGTTCACCAGGCTATTGGAATAGACGTAGTAGTCGCTCGGGCCGATCTTCACATCCCCGGCGGGGAGAATCAGATTTGATTCGTTTACCGCGTCCACCACATCCATGGGAGTCATCTGGCGGGAAAAGAGCTTATAGGGGTCCACGTAAACCATGGCCTGCCGGTACTTCCCCCCAAACGGCGGCGGTATCTCCGCCCCCTTCACCACCGCAATCTGGTTGCGAATGGCGAACTGGGCATTGTCGTGAAGTTGCGTTTCGGTGAGGCCCGCGCCCTTCACTGTCACGAGGCAAACCGGCAGGCTTGAGGCATCAAACTTCAACACCACCGGCGGTAAGGTGCCAGGTGGCAAGCGCTTCAGGTCGGCGAGGGCGAGGTTCGAGATTTCCGTTACATCGGCGTCAGCGCTGGTTCCCGGTTGGAAGTAGATCTTAATCATGCTGACTCCCAACATCGAACGCGACTCCATGTGATCGATGCCGCTGGCCAGGGTGAAAAAGCGTTCGAGCGGGTTGGTGATGTCAATTTCAATGTCCTGCGGCGGCATACCGGAGTAAAACGTGGCCACCACGACTTCCGGCAAATTGATGGGAGGGAACAGGTCCACCGGCATGCGCACCACGCTGGTCACACCCAGGAGCAGCAGCACCAGGCAGCAGACGACAATGAAGTACGGATTGCGGATTGAAAAACGTGGCATGTGATTTCCCTCTCCCGTTTATTGCCCGATGTAGGGGGGCGGCTTGCCGTCCCCTCCGCAGCACTAATAGCCAACTTCTCCGAGTGTGGCGAAGAAAAGATGCACCACAGATTGCGATGAGCCTGCCGCTCGCCGCGATGGATGAAAATGGGCGAAGCGCTTTGGCACAGTCATTTTCATAGCCGCCGAACAAGAGGGTAGGGCAAGTCCTACCCCTACGCTCCCCCGTGGTATTGCAGCATCTGGACGCCTTGCGGGCTCACTTCTTCGCCCGCCTTAAGGCCGCTGCGGTCGCTGACAATCACCGCATCGCCCTCCGCCAAGCCGGAGATGACTTGCGCATCGGTGGAGGTTTCGAGGCCCACCGCTACCACGCGAAGTTCGACCTTGTTGGTGGGGCTCACGACATCCACGGTGGTCTGGTCGCCCTCGCGGGATACAGCCTCCAAAGGCACCGTCAGCACGTTCTCTCTTGCTTCCAGGGTCAGCGTGGTCTCCGCATACATTCCCGGCATCAATAGCCGCCCGGGATTGGGAACGTCCACCTCGGTGTGCATGGTGCGCGTGCCCTCCTGCACGTCCAGGGAAGAGCGCGCCACCTTGCCGGGAAAAGACCGGCTCAGAGCCGGCACGCGCACCTCGACGGGCTCGCCAAGCCGGATGTAGCGCACCGACGATTCCGGAACCGGGATTACCAGCCGATACAGATCGTCCTGGGATAACTTGACGATCGGCATAGCCTGGGTGCTGGAACTCGTACCTGCCTGCACCAACGTTCCCAGGTTGGCGTAGCGCTGGGTCACAACGCCGGCGAACGGCGCGGTGATGCGAGCGTAGGCGAACAGCGCCTGGTCGTGAACAAGTCTGGCATTACTGACCAGGAGCTCGCTCCGCGCGGCATCGAGCGCTGACTCACCCGCATCCACCTGCGAGGCTGCCGCCATGTCTTTGCCCTGGGAGTCATCGACTTCTTGCTGGGCCACCAAGCCGGGCTGGCTTTCAAAGACGCCATTCAAGCGGGTATATTCCAGGTGCAGAGCCTTGTACTGTGCCTGATATCGTTTCAGTTGGTTATCGGCGCGGGAAACTTCGTTGGCCGCGTTCTTGATGGAGGCTTCGTCCTCTTGCATCTGTGCTTCAAGCTCCGGAATTTCCAGGGTGGCCATGAGCTGGCCGGCTTGTACGTGGCTGCCATAGTCGACGTACAGTTTTTTGACAAAGCCCGACTCTTTCGCGTAGACGTCGATTTCCTGAAAGGGAACGAGTTCGGAGGAAAGTGTGATTTGCCGTTGCAGGGATTTGCGGATGACTTTCGTGACCCCCACCGTTACCGCCGCCGCAGGGTCGCTTTTGGCTCGAACCTTGCCGCAGGAAGGGAGCAGCGCGAGCACGATGACCCCGAGGCCCATGAACGCCGCGGAGCGGCGATAGCCAGTGAAAGCCGCGGAGCGGCGGCAGATAATAGCCCACGGCGTAAGCCGTGGGTCCAAAGGCCCGCCCGAGGATTTTCTAGCCCCGGAGGGGCGACAGACATTACCCCGCAGCGTAATCCCCGGCCGATTCTGTGTCGCCGCTCTGCGGCTCGCAGACCCGTCTGTGGTGTCTTGATCCCACGGCTCACGCCGTGGGCTATTTTCTGCCGCCCCTTCGGGGCTAAGATTCGCTGTACGCTTGTTCATCGTTTCCACTGATTTGCTCCATCACGAATGGAATCCGCGTTAAAGTCGAGTAAATCCTTGAGCCCCCGGCTGAACTCCTCATGGGTGATTCCGGGTTTTCTAGATAGGTCAATCAACTGCTGTTTCTTTTCCCGAATCACGCTCGCCACCGCAGGCAGTTTCGGCGCCAGTTCTTGCGGAACGGTCAGGGCGCCATGCCGGTCTCCGTGAATCAAATCGCCGGGCCGAATCGTCAGGTTCCCCACCTCCACCGGTCCGCCATACTCCACCACATGGATATAGGCCCGCGAGATGGCAAGACGCCCTGCGAAAACCTGAAAGCCGGCGGCTTCGATTCCATGCAGTTCTCGCGCCGCTCCGTTGGTGATGGCTCCCACACATCCCATTGCCATCAAGACATTCGCATGGACCTTCCCGAAGAAGGCTCCGGTTCCGGGTGGGTCATCAATGTCTTGCATCACCACCACGCGCGGAGCCGGAGTGCTACTGATGTGTTTCCACCAGTCGGTGCGCTCCTCGTAGCGGCTGCCCACGATCGGGGGATCTGCCGAGCGGACCTTGCAAGTGGCCGCGTAGCCCACTATGGGAGGAAGGTTCTTGAAGAGACAGCGAAACCCCGCGGTGGCAAATCCTTCATTGCGTAAGCGGATGCCGAAACTCTCGATGGCATCGGCAACGAGACACGTCTCGAAGGCTCCGAGTTGCTGGATCTGCTCGGCGGTCAAGGGACTCGGCATGGCCTCACCTCAATGGGAATTTCAGAGGCACTTCTCTGCGTCTCAGCGCCTCTGCGGTAAAAGGTGGAAGTTAGCCGAGCGTAGGTGGGGATCGGAAGTGGCGAATTTGAATGACGATGGAATTAGCGAGAGGTATTGTTTCTTCGTGCGGCAAATAGATAGATGGGGGCGAGGTTAGTGATTCTTCCGGAGCAGCTTGCGACGTTTGGGCCACAGTGGCCATGCGCAGCTTGCAGGCTTCCTGGCCCTCCGTCTTGGTCATGTGACCAGCTTTCCAGACGTGCCACGGCCCGGTGCACACGTGGAGGCAGGGCTTTCGCGTGGCCGCCGAAAGGACGACCACACCAGCCAGTAATAGCAAAATACTGACCGCCAGAAGGCGTCGAGAGCGCAAGAGAATCCGCGTCATTCTTCCGAGGAAAAGCGCCAAGTGTGCCCTAAGAACTACCAACAGTTATAATGCCACTGAACTTGTCGCCCGGCAACACCATTCAGTTGTCCGACACCGAGGTGAGCGTAGCAATGAGCTTCGTCTGGTCCTCGTTGAAAATTTGGACAAGATTGTGCTCCGCTCCTGAATCAAGCATTAGAAATGCATACTTGCCAGGCGCCAGCACCGTCCCCGAGAGCTTCATCGGTTCGCTAATCGTCACAACCATCCTGTCGGAAAGCTCGCCCGGCCAAGGACTCGGACGCGGTGGGCCGGATGTCGTGGTCTGTCGCTCCCAAAGATCGGTCAAACGTCGTTTCAAGCTATCCATTTCTTCTCCTCCTCTCAAGCATCCCCTGGCGAGCCTTGAGGTTCGTAGGTGCGCCCAATCTCTGATCCTACGACTCGGCAAGCCGATTCTCGGCAGTTGCCTTTAGTGGTGACATTCTGTCATCCCTTAATAATAGATGCCCCCGGAGGCACTTTGGTGCGCCCCGTTTCCGATGAAATATGCGTTGCACTCCAGACCGCTTACGCCGCGGATCGAAACGACTTTGCTTCGCATGTTGAGCATCAGTTCCCAATTGACGGCGGGCAGTTGCATCTGGGGTAGGGGGCATGAGGAAGTCCAACAGTTAGCAAATCACCGACTTTGGCTACCCGCCCACCGCTTTGAGGTCGCGCAATAAGCGCTCGAAGGACTTCTGATATTGGTCGTGATCTTTCCAGGTGCGGAAGTCGCCGATGTGGCGAGTGCGGCGAAGGCTGGCGGCCCAGGCTTGATCGGTGTCCATCACCGCGTCATCCAGCCGAATGGGGAAGAGGACCAGCTTGTTCTGCTTGTGCTCCTTCTCCAGCGCCGCTGCAACTTCGTCTTCTCAGTCAGTGAGGGGCAGCGGGCGCAGCCTGATCCGTGTGTCTTCAAAGACCGCGATGCATCCGCGGTCGAGGTCTACAGAAAAGTCGGTGAGATTTGCCAGCAGTAGCCGTATCTGACGATCGGGATGATGTTGTGTCGAGAGCCGGAACAGGATAACGGAAGGCTTCGGGGTTTTTCGCAGGGCGAGGATCGTGCCAAAATCGGTGTCGGCGGATACCAAGATGCGGTCTTCCTGAGCGGCGCGTTCGAAAATTACCTCGTCGTCCTCCGCCGCCATGCCGTAGTCACGTACGTGCGCCGCGTCATGTCCGGCCTGCCGCAGACCTTCTGCCACCGCCGGCGACAGAGCATTGTCGACCAGAAACCTCAAGGCATCGTCACCAAGGGGATTTCGCGCTCACGAACCGCTTCGGCGGCGTATCGCAGGGCCTCGCGGATGTCGTCGCCAGTAAGGTCGGGATAGGCTTTTAGAATTCGCTCGTCGCTCACTCCATCAGCAACCATCCCCACCACCGTAGCCACGGGGATTCTCAGCCCCCGCAAGCAGGGCACCCCGCCCATCTGATGGGGATTTACCGTGATTCGTTGGAAGGTCATAGGACTCACCTTTCGCACATACCATTCTACCAAATGTCACGTGGCTTCGTGCTTCCCACTTGTCACTCGCCACTTGTCACTGCTGTTCCGGGTTGGTCATGGTTTGAACCTCCCTAATGGCGGTTGATGGGGAATACTCGCATGGGCGGATAGAATTGTGAAGAGTAAATGGTGAAAGGTGAGTTATGAATTCTGGATGATGACCAGAAATCGGGCGGTGGTTGCGCAGACCTGTTTTGGAGGTCTGCGGTTCGTCCCCAATCGACAACAAAAAGCCGCAGACCCGCAAAACAGGTGCGCGCTACGCTGGCTTTGGACAAGGCAGCGGTGGCGGTGTGTCCCATCCAGATTGATCATGTGCGATTGCCATTGCGGTATCGCGCATGAGAAAAGCCCACTCCCGGTCCCCGTTTATACACGCATCCTGCCAACCCCTGCTGAAAAAACCTGTGGGAAACTAGAACTTTACCCGTGACAGACCATATCCCCAAGGTATATTATGGGTGTGATCAATGTTCTCATGAGCACAGTTCAAAGAACCCCGCCGACACAACCCCAATTAGATGAGATGTTTCACGAACACTTGAGCTTTGAGATCAACAGATTTCGACTCGCCGTTTCGATGTGGGGCCAGCAAAACCACGATGGCCGAGTTGATGCGATGATCCGAGAAGCCTGCTTGATCCATATGCGGCTGCTACTCGATTTCTTCTACCCGCGCATTGACCCGAAGAAGAGCAAGTTTGAAGATGTGTTTGTAAGCGACTACCTCCCGAATAAGACACAATTGCCTAAGCCGCTGCAAAAGCTCCTCACGGCCCCGTCATGGCTTCAAGATTATCGTGACCAGCTAGACTGGCGGCTTGCGCACATGACCATGATGAGAATGGAGTTCAAAAAGAAACGTCGGGTGTGGGAGCCACAAAAACAGTTCGTGCATCTCGAAAGCCTTATTTCCGGGTTCATTGCGGCCCTTCCGGATAAAACCCGGGCGCTGTTCAACCCAAACCAACAATAAAAGACCTTTAGCCCGGCTGCCGGGTCGCAATGCTGATAACCTGCGACGGCCCGACCTGCGCGGGATGCAAGAAACCGGAAGGGCGAAAAGGACCCATTCTGAAACATGGTGGGGGGGCGGCGAATGCGGCAGCGGGTAGCCACGGATAGTGCCTTTCTATCCGGGGGCTTTTCTCATACCCGATGCTCCAGCAGCAGGTCGTCAATCTGGATGGAACACGCCGCTACCGTTGCCCTGTCCAAAGTAAGTTTGCTGTAACTCGACCACCGCCCGTCTTCGGCCACCACACCCGCCGCTAGCGCGCGGGATTGAACTATTCCTGTCTGCTATGCCTTCGTCCTCAAGGGAAGAACCCACGGTCAGAAAAACGCTGACCCTGGCTACCCGCTTCTGTTAAGATACATGCGAAAAGAGCGAAAGCACTACACGGCGGAAGAGAAGGTTTCCATCCTATGAGCGCAGATGCCATCCAACGTGTGAAAAAAGCCGCTGGAGAAATAAGCGATAGGAATTTCACCGACGGCGAAGTTGGGGAAGCAATCCGAAAATTCTTTGACCCGAATGGACCGCCACCGAACCTCACTCAAAAGCAGATCGACGACGTCGTGCGGTACCTACTGCCCGAAGAACCAAACTGAGACACTACCCATTGTGCGAGGACGGTAGCGATGGCAGTTCATTTGTTTCCCGTGGAATCGCTTTCCGAAAACGAAAAACACTTTTCCATTAAGGAAGCTTATTGCATGGTTCGAGCATGCTTGAGCCTACATAATCAATTGGGCGAAACTACCGACGAACACATGCACTGCGCCAATCTGGCTGCATTGAACGATGCTATCGACAAGTTCGTCGCTTGGTCGGGGAAGCATCCGCAAGATGATCCGAAGTTGCTGTGGTTGTCTCTACACGGCGAAAAACCCATGAACGACCTGCACGTAGGCACGTATGGTGTATCAAGTCAAAGCGAGATCGTCGATTGGTGGGAGGCGTTCTCTCGCGTTTGTGGGAAGTTCCCTCGCAATGTTGTTGTCTTAATGGACGTATGTAGTGGGGCATCACCCGCAGCGCCACCAATGTTGACAAAAAGAACAGGAAACCCATCGCTGTTCTTTGGGCCGGTCCGGGCAGCAACCCGACTTGAATTGGATATCGCCACAGGGCATGTCGTCTGTGCACTCGCTCGCGGCGCCGTTCCGGCGGTTCGTGAGGCAAAGCGTGTGGTGGATACTCTCAATACAGTGTTTCCGTCCGACCCCAAGAACAACAAGCCATTTTACCGAGTTTGGTGGTGGACTAAGCGCAGTGCCCGGCCAAATTGCTACACGGCACCCCAGAGTAAAAGATTAACTCGTGTTTGCCCGTGAAACGCTGGCTTCTTTCTGAGCATCCTTGACCTGATTTGGGTGCGGGGCTGGAGCCTGTATGTTTCGCCGCACATCACGGACGAAGTAGTGGGTAGCCACGGTCAGGGTTTTTCTGACCGTGGGTTTTCTTATGCCCGATGCTCCAGCGGCAGGTCGTCAATCGGGAGGGAACACGCCGCTACCGTTGCCCTGTCCAAAGTAAGTTTGCTGTAACTCGACCACCGCCAGAACAACTCACGGTCAGGACTGCACTGACCGTGGCTACCCCCGCCTCACCCGCCGCTTGCGCGCGGGATTGAACTATTCCTGCCTGCTATGCCTTCGTCATCAAGGGAAGAACCCACGGGCAGAACGGCACTGATTGTTGCTACCCGCTGTGATAGGATTCAGGCCGACGAATTTGCACTCAACCGTCGCCGACGCCAAATGGTTACATTCTTATACTGGAATACCAACCGCAAGTCTTTGCACACGGAGATTCGGGCACTGGCTGAAGCCCATGATGTCGATGTCATTATACTGAGCGAATTTGCTGGCAATCCGGCGACCCTGATTGAGCATTTGAACTCGGGAAGGATAAAGGACTTTCAGTTTGCGCCTGGCCAATGCGAGCGTATCCAGATTTTCACTCGCTTCCCTTCGAGCTTCCTGACGCCCAAGGCTGAGGACGATTGGGTTTCCATTCGTCTCCTGAAGATGCCAGCCAGAGTGGAGATCCTCCTCGTCGCAGCGCATCTTCCAAGCAAGCGCTTTCGGGATGAACATGACCAAGAACACCTATCCACCACGGTTGCGCGAACCATCATGGAGCAAGAGAAAAATGTCGGTCATCAAAGAACAGTTTTGGTGGGAGACCTCAATATGAACCCTTTCGAAAAGGGAGTGGTCAACGCTGACGGAATGAATGCCGTGATGAGCCGTCAGGTTGCTTCCCGAAAGAGCAGGACGGTCATGTCGCAAGCCTACCCTTTTTTCTTCAATCCCATGTGGGCGCACTTCGGAGACCGCCAAGAGGGCCCGCCTGGTACGTACTACTATAATCGGCCGGGTCTCGTGAATTACTATTGGAACATATTCGATCAGGTAATGGTCCGACCGGAACTCATCGATCGTTTCGACAGCGAAAGGGTTAGAATACCGACGAAGATCGGAGAAACCTCCCTTTTGTTTGGGGACGGCAGGCCCAACAAGCGAGACTTCTCGGACCACCTCCCCCTGTTATTTGAGGTAGAATTGTGACAGGAGCGTGAACAATGGCAAACGCTATCCCCGACCTCTGGCCGGATATTGAGCAATCCAAGGATGTACTTCCGGTGGCAATCCTCCGGGAGCAGGCTGCGGCGCTCGGGAAAAAGACCGGCCACCTCTTGGAAGGCCGCGTTAATACGAGAACCGATGAAGATGGAAACTTCAACCATTCGTTCTACGTGGTAGCCCCCACACTGGACAATTACTCGTACCGACTCATCTCGATAACACATGGCGCCGAGCCGTACCCGATTACCGTGCCAGATCCTCAAATAATTGACCCTGGCGCCCGCAGTTTTCGTATTCCTTCTGTTCATGGGACTCTAAGAATCAGTTCCGAGAAGGAACTATTGGACTACCTCCGGGAGGTTTTGAACTCGGAAAAGACGATGAGGATTGTGGGCAGCCTCCTCGCTCAAGTAAAGGCCGCAACGTAGCACGATCTACTGACTCGCCGGGCGGTCGCTGCACGGCGTCCCTACCTCCACATGCTCGGCAACCGCCTCAGCGAATTCTTCGATAGCGGTCAGCCACGGTCAGCGTTTATCTGACTGTGGGCTTTTCTCATGCCCGATGCTCCAGCGGCAAGTCGTCTATCTGGATGGAACACAGGGCTACCCTTGCCCTGTCCAAAGTAAGTTTGCTGTAACTCGACCACCGCCAGAAGAACCCACGGTCAGGACTGCACTGACCGTGGCTACCCCCGCCTCACCCGCCGCTTCCGCGCGGGATTGAACTGTTCCTGCCTGCTATGCCTTCGTCATCAAGGGAAGAACCCACAGTCAGAACTGCACTGACTGTGGCTACCCGCTCATAAGAACAGTGGCTAGTGGTTAGTGGCGGGTGACAAGAAACAGCCAATTCCTCTGGCTGGCGGCGCTAAAAACCGGCCGTCTGCGCCAGCCCGGATCAAGTTGACCCCTTACCAAACCTCTCCCAGATTTCGTTAAACAGCTTGATGGAGCCCGGGGCAAAACCGGCGTAATGATTGTTGAAAAAACCCATCACTTGAATGCGCCGCTGGAGAAGCTGGCGGATGACGGGAATCCACATTCGCATGCCATCTTCCCGGTCGATGATGACATGGTCCCAGCGCTGGGTCTTTTCCTCGATGCCTTTGCGGTCGCCGATCCAGCGGATGTAGGAGAAGTTTGCCGTGACGGGATCGCCGACCTCAAAGTATTCCTGCGGCCGCGGCATCCAGGCGTGGTCCACCAAGGCCAGCGCGACGCCATGCTGCCGCAACACCGAGTAGAGCTTCTCCGACAACCAGGTTTTGTTCCTGATTTCCACCGCCCACTGGTACTGCTTCGGCAGACTTTCGAGGAAGGGCCGCAGCCTCTCCAGGAAGAAGCTCAGTCCTCGGAACTTGTGCTTGTTGAAGTACGGGAACTGGAGCAGCAGAGGTCCTAGGCGGTCACCCAGCAGGTCCATGACGCCCAGAAAGTCTTTCAGATCACGCTCGGCATCAACCAGGACTTTCTCATGCGTAATAACTTGTGGCACCTTGGCGGCGAAAATGAATCCCTTTGGCACGCGTTCCCGCCACTGCTTGACCGTGCTGGCGGCGGGAATTCTATAGAACGTGCTGTCAACTTCTACCGTCTTGAAGTGCCGGGCATAAAATGGAAGAAAATCAGCAGGCTTCGAACCCGCCGGATAGAAGCTCCCGACCCACCCCTCCCCCGTCCAACTGGACGTGCCGAGAAGTAGGGGGTTATCGCCCGGAGAAGCTTCGCCTGCGAAAAGGCTCAATTGAGGTTGGATTTCTGACATGCCCTCTCAGCCCTCGATCATCTGTATCATAATCCAGCCAGCAAGCGCAGCGTGGACTTCGTAACAAAGACTGTCCGATGTCCGGGGTCCGAGGTCGGGAAACCAGTGACGAGGGACAGGTGACGAGTGACGAGCAAGACAGTCCAGGGTCGCAAAAGCAGGGATTAGGGATTAGGGGCTCGGGGTTAGGGGCTCGGCGCGCGGAATTGGAGATTCCAGATTCAAGATTCAAAACTGGCGGGGTAAACCCGCCGCTACACTTGCTTTCTGCCAGTACGGAGTTGACTCCCTTCAGCCCGCGCCTTATTCTGAACAGAGTTGCGGCAATAGAGCGAGGGACGCGAAATGACGATTCAGCTTATGCCCGAGCAGGAGCAAGTGATTGGCCGGGCAATCCAAGCGGGCCTGATTAAGAACCCTGACGACGTGGTGGGTGTGGGAGTTGAAACCATCCAGCGGCGTTTGGAAGAAGGGCTGGCACCGGTGAACTCAACGAGTGCGGAACAACGGCTTGAGGAATTTCATGCATGGGTTCACAGCCACCCGACAACAACTCCCCTGCTCTCTGATGAGGCCCTCGATCGCGAGTCGATCTACGGGATACGCGGCCAGTAAATGGCAATTCTAATTGACACAAACATCCTGCTGCGGCTGCTCCAACCCCACCATCCCCATTGTGCCCTCGCCGAGCGTGCGGTGGGCACACTTTAACGTCCAGGACTTCGCGCGTTACTCAAACATCTCTGCAGTTCACCCCGCAAGTGTCACCTGAACCTTTCTCTCTTCCAATGCAGGAGTAGCACGAACATTTGCGGCGTCGACGTCCGCGGCATCTCGAACTGCGGGCATAAGAGCAGTGACGAGTGAAGAGTGACAAGTGACGAGCAGGCGGGTCGGGAGAACAGTGGTTAGTGGATAGTGCCGAGTGGGAAACCACGGACATTGCCTTTTTGCGTTGGCCTTTGGCCTGTGCGAAAAAAGACCACTTAGAGACGGGTTTTCCAGTAGCCGGGGTGCCGATGGCAATGAGCAACGGCCAGGATCTGGATTGCGGAGGGCAGGAACTCGACGGATTTAGCGGCCATGGGTAAGTTTGGATGAAATCCGCTGACGGACCTCTTCCCAGGGAATGGTTTTCGCTTTGCCGGAATCGAGGTCCTGGATGCGGCGGGCAATTTCTTCGCTCCAGGCGGCTTCCACGGCTGCGGGATCGTCATCGGCGCCATCCAGACTCTCCAGGAGAGAGCCCGCCAGTTCGGCGCGTTCTTCCGAGGTGAGGGCAAGGGCGCGCTTCAATAATTCCGTGGCGTCGTGCGTCATGGGATCATTATACGCCGAGAGTCAGGATACAGGCCAGAGGTTACCGGAAAAATTAGAGAGCCAGAGCTAACCAACCCTCACGAGAAGGACCGGGGTGGGCCCTTTGGGTGAGACAACCAATTAAGGGCACTGGCCAGCGTCCGATGATATACACCATTAGCAGGTTTGTAGCCAGCAATAGGTAATGGGGTGGTGTGTCGAAACGATTCAGACTACGGTGTCTCGAAGATTCTATAAACCCACCTTTTCGGTCTAACACCCCATTCCCTGGCTGCTCCTGAAAACAAAAAGGAGCCTGCGAGTTGTTTCCCCCTCGGGCGCCCAGGAGATGCAGGTCGGTCTAAATCATTATCTCTAGTGGGGCAATCTGCTTCCCGGCCAGCTTCCGACAAGGTTGAAAGCGTTGACGCTCCCGATACCAGTGGCATAGTCGTACCCTTTGGTGGTCACGTACACCGGTTTGTAGAACCAGTTCCAAGTGGAGAGCACGCCGTTGGTGGCTCCGTCGTAGAAGCAGTTGAACGATCCAATCGTGACGCCACTGACGATCAGCGGCAGGCAGTTCACGTCCATGTCGCCCAGCGTCACATCGTAGAAAATGCAATCCGGATTGACCTGATTGCCCAGAGTCGAGTCGCACGAGCTGTTTCCCTTGGATCCATACGCGGAAGCGGCCAGTTGATAGTAGGTGGGGTTGGGATTCCCCTGGTAACTTTCCGACGTCTGATTGATCATCGCCTGGATGCCGGCCATGGTCGGGGCGCCGAACGACGTTCCGCCGGCGCCGGACCAGTTGACGGGGGCCCCGACACAAGGCGCTCCATAGTAGCCCGGGGTCGGATCGGAATAACATATCACATAGTGGTGACCCCAAATTCCGTTGCTTGCAAACAGGCTGACGTCCGGCAAATCGCGCACGCCGTCTTTCGGATTTCCGCTCACCAGGCTCTGAGAGGAGGGCTTCGGGTAGCCCGAGCAAGTACCACCGACCACGCCCGGTATGGCCGGGGTTCCAAACGCGCAGGCGCTGGGGCCGCCACTTCCCGCCACCACTCCCAGGAACTCTTCGCCTAGGGTGCTGTTGCAAGAACCGGTTGGACCATAGGATTGCGTGAAGCCCAAGGCAAGCGTGATCAACTGGCTTGCACAGGAGTCGTTCCACGGAATCTCCGGGACTTACGACAGGGCTGAGCTGTAGTAAGGACCATTCGTGGCACTCCAATAGGTGGAGTTGATGCCGAAGAAGCTGTCCGCGAAGTCCGTGCCCCCCACCGCAACATTGTACGGCGTGCTAGCAAAACCGCTGACGTTGATACCGCTCACCGCCGCGGGTGCGAAAATGTCTGATACGTCTGCGCCACCATCACCCGCCGCTACGAATACGCTAACACCCTCCTGAACGGCAAGCTGCTAAAGCTGGTTGATATAGGCATTGAAGGTCGAACCCAGATAGCTTTCCGATTCCAAGTAACTGATGCTGATGATCGCCGGCGGCCGGCCAGGGCCGGTCAGGAGGTTTTGGACCGCAATCAATTCGCCGAAGTTTGTGTTTGTATCCGCGCAAGAGGCGAGGACGATCACCGCACTGGGCGCTCGCTGGAGTTCGTTGCACACGCTGGGAGGAACGAAGACTCGCCCGTAGAGCGCTGGCAACACATTAATTTCGCCAATCAAAATCAGGTAGTTGACGCCACCCCGTGAGTGTAGGTGCTACCCGAGCGCTACCCGAGTTCATCCCCCGGATCGAGAGGAATTTTGGGGAGCGTTCTTCAAAAACCTCATTCGGATGAACCGCGCGTGGCTCGTATGCCTGGCCTGCGAAAGACTAGAACAGACCGCCAAGGCGCTCCGCGAAATTCCAGACGTCCAGCGTGCCCAGTCCGGCGGCGGGATTGTAGCCGTTTGTGCCGTAGTAGAACCAGTTGTCGCCATAGGCGATCGCGTGCAACGGCGCACCCGTGTTTCCGTAAGCCTTACCGCTGAGCGCGAGACCGTAGAGCGGGGAGTTCAGCAATCCGATCCGGCTGCCGTGCAAATATTCGCCCAGCAGGGCCGAGACGCCGTTCAGTTGCGGCGCGACAAAGCTCGTGCCGCCGTAGAACGGATCAATGCCAAATCCGGACACGGACGAGGTGTAGTAAATCACGTAGCCGGTTTCCGGATCGGCGTTGAACGAGACGTCCGGGACATTGCGGCCCGGGTAGTACGCTGGTAGGGCGTAGAACAATCCGACCTCATACTCTGACCCGATGCCCGCGCCGGCTTCCCAAATCTGGCCGGGTTGGCTGCGCTGAATGCCAGGAAGGGAAAACTGGTACGAGGGTTCCTCAAAGAGAACGCTAACGCCTCCGCCGCTTCCACCGGGGAAGATTCCGCACGTGATGGGACTGTTGTACCCAAGAACCGTGCACAACCCCTTCAGGTAATCCCATCCCCACACTCGCTCGTGCGGGATGTCGATGACGTAGTAGGGGGGGGTACATTTGGCATTTAGGCAATCCTCTTGGATGCCGGCTAGCGTCGTACCACCCGCAGCGGTAATTGCTGTGTCACTCGCCGGGTAACCCACGCTCAGCGTCAGGCTACAGCTGTATGGCTGCGCGAGTGAATAGGGGCCGAAGCAACCAACATCGTTATTCGCCTCGTAGGCGCCGGCGTCCCCCGACGCCGCGTAAAGCGTCTGTCCCTGGATCGCCGCGCGAACGAGAAGTTCGTGGGTTGCTTGTGTAATGCCCACGGTCTTCCCGGTAATCGGATCGGTCACCGGGGAGTTCTCGAGGTTGGCGAACCACTCCCAGAAACCCCAACTGATCGAGAGGGTCTCCGCCGAATTGGCATCGACAGCCGCAGCAAAGACGTCGACGAAGCCCTGGTTGGTATTGGGTGCCTGGTAGACGATGATATTTGCTCCCGGAGCGATTCCACCAGACTGCTCGACATCGAGGGTGGTCTCGATCGAGCCGGACGCGTCGCCGGGCGCTCCGGGCCCGCCATCGACGTTGACGGTGTGGATGCGTTTCGCATGGACCGAAAGCCCGAGCGCGCTCCAATAGGCAAAGGCATCGCTCGGCGTAAAGCTCGCGAACGTGATGATGCCCAGCGTGCGGCCGCTCCCCGTCACGCCTCGGTTGTACAGCGGTTTCACGTCGTAATAATTGGCAAAGTCAATCACTGTCAAATACCCGAAGGGATTGCCCGCCGACGGCTTGGCCGATTGCGGCTTGGGTAACGTCTGCGGAACAACATCATGGAGTGGACGTAGGCTGGGGCGGCTATCGAGGCCAACTACGGCTGCGACCGAGGCCGAGATTTCGGCGGGAATTGTGGGGGAAGTGAGGGGGGCATGAAAAGTGTAGCCCGAGACGTTCCCGTGCGCGGGAACTTCATAGCTATGCAGGCTCACGGAGAAGGCGCGCTCCATGTCAGTTGGCAGGCCTGTCACTTTGAGCGTCGTCGCGGTGGTCTGTTGGGCCGTCAGCCCGTATTTCGCCAAGGCCGCAATCACCTTCGCGACGTCGGCGTTCGCAGGGGCAAAGCGCGCCACGAACTGGTCCGCGGTGAGAAACTGGTGAAACTGCGGATCCCCGGGCGTGTAGAGCGACTTCAGCAGGCTCTCCGCCGCGGGCAGATCCGGCAAACTCAGGGCGATGGTGATCGAAATCGGCGTCGTGTCTGACTCCGTGAACCCGCCGCGATCGATTGCCGCGGGCGTTGCGGCGTTGGGATAGGGCAATGCGGGGGCTTCGGTCTGAGCCATGGCGCTCGGAAGCATTCCCAGCACCAAGAAAAACGTCAGAAATCCAGTCTTCGCAGTTCTCATGGATTCTCCTCCTTATCGCTGATTTGGTAATAACGAAACCCCTCTGCTTTACTTACACGAACACGGGCCGCCTGTTTCGCGGTCTTCTTTCCTGCACAGGCCATCATCGTGAACTAACCGCGCCTACCAGGGCGCTTGTGAGGAAGGGCATCAAGTCACGCCGTGCGACCGTTCTCCCCCCTGTCGTGTAGCACCGTGTTCGTTGGATCGTTGGAGGTCTATTTGAGGTAGTTCTGTACTGGGTTTTGCTAAGGGGCTTCCAGCAGGTCCATTCGCGAGCAAACCACCGCTCAGCACACGTTCGGAGCTTGAGCAGTGTGCGCAACGCCAGACGGGAGTGAACGCGCTGTTCCATTGCGCTCTCCCTCTTAGCCTCGCTCATATGTTTGGCTAATGCAGCAAATTGTGCTCGCCTCGAAGGTGTCTGTCAACAGAAAAACGATAAGAAAAATAATGAGAAAAGTAACGATGAATCAGCCATCAACATTTTTTCGCAGTGGAAGGCTAATGCGGGCTGGCAAGATGCCCCGCAGTCTGATGCGGTGGTTAGTGGTTAGTGGCGAGAAAGACAGTCCGGAGTCCGAAGTCCGAAGTCCGGAGTCTAAAGAGCAGAGGCTCGGGGTTGGGGACGGAAGTGCGTGACCCCCTCACCCCGTCTCCGCCGTCGGCCACCCTCTCCCCCAAGGGGGGCGAGGGCTGTAAGTTCAATTCACCACCCCCTGCCCTCCCTCCTTATCAAGGAGGGAAATCATTCGGGACATCATCCTGTCGATCCCTGATTGGGCAGATTGATGTAGAGGCGGGTTTATCCTGCCACCTTGCACGCGCTCGCGTGGCATAAAATGGCGGCGTAAAGCCGCCTCTACATCAAGCCAGAGTGGCGCTACAAGGACCCATACCTGCGACACGACGCTAGGAGTTCCGAGTTCAGTCGAGCGGCAATCACTTCAGTGTGGGCCGAAGCCCACACCGAAGCGAGAGGAATACGCGTGCAAGGACATTAGACGAGCTTACTTTCCCATGGTGGGAGCAGAGCCGGGCAGCGTGTAGCGAAGGTTGAAGAACACCATGTTGTTATTGGCATTCGCCGGCTGGCCGGTGGCAAAATTCACGTACCAGGGGTCGCGCAGGAGGTAGGAATACTGGCCCATGAAATTGACGGCGCCCCACTTGGTATCCTTCCAGATCGTCTGGTTGAAGCCAAAAGTGATTTCCTGGATATCGCGATTTTGGCCGCTCGATGAACCGCTGTATCCATAGCCGACGAGCTTGCCGTTGGTGTCGACCGCAGTGTTGCGCATAATGTATATGCCGCCGTAGTAGCCATAGATCATCGTTTTCTTCTGGGTGAACTCGAACCCCGTCACCGTTGAGCCGCTATGAACCGGGGAGATGGAGCCGTTGGCGTGCGCGATGAGGTCGGGGGCTTGGCCAAAGATGTAACGGCCGCCGCCGTCACTCCAAAAGTTGTTTGTCATCAGGCGAAAGCCTTTGGCCACTTCGACATTGAGGTTCACAAACCCGCCGCCGCCCTCCGTCGAGAAAGTGTTGGCAGGGATGGCAGCGACCGCAGGGGTGGTACCGGTGGCAGCGACCGCAGCGACACCTGGATAATAGACTTTGAAGTTCCGCTCCACTCCCCCGATTTCGAAGTGAATGTGCTTGTTGGGATCAAATGCCAGTTTCGCGATGATGTCGGGAGCGACGTTGGGAGTAGCGATACCGCCCGAGCTTGCGCCAAAGTCCAATTCGCCTGCATACGGTGTGGCAAGCCCGGTAGGAAGGACGATGGAGCCGCCTCCCGACGAGCCGCCCGCATACTGATCAGGACTGTCGAGTGCCACGGCGAAGGCCACTTGCTTCGAGGGGTGGTAAACGAAGCGGAGTTCGGGGATACGCCCCCAAAACAAGCCCGCTTGGTAGTTCACGTCTATATCTTGCGAGTAAAAGATGTCGGCGGGGATCGGCGAAATGCCTACGCGGCCGGGAGTGAGCAAACTCCACGTCTGGCCGCCGAGGATTTCCCACGAGCCTCTTCGCACGTCGACCCAATACAGCCGCGACCGCAGAAGGTTGCTATTGCTCGTCACCGCAATGTTGGTGCTGGCAGGTGTCCCCAGAAAGTCGGCTTCCATGTATCCGATCACGTGCGCGCCCTTCACGTCCGCGTCGGCGCGAAAGCCTATCCGGGAGTTCTGCATACTCAGGCGAAACTCCGAGAGATTGGTCTGATAGGGGGTGAGGCCGGAAGAGACCGAAGCGTAGGGAATACTTCCGAAGCTGGTACCGATGTTCCCACCCGCTGTCTTAGTACGAAATACGCTGGTGAAATCCATAAACCCAACGGGGGTAAGAGTCGCATCGCCGATGTGGATCTGAAGCGGCGACGTTTCCGCGTCGCCGGCAGCATTCCTGTTGGCGGTAATCGTGGGGGCGGCCGCCGGCATGGTTACGATAGCGTTATCCACCTTCTGTTGTGTCTGGGGGATCATCGGGGTGGTGGATGCCACCTCACCAAGACTGGAAGCGTGCGGTTGAGCGGCTTGCTGAGTGGCCGCGGCCGGTTTGGCCGGTTGCGCCGGCTGCGCCGGTTGTGCCGCTTGCTCCGTGGCCGGAGCCGCCTTGGAGAGTTTCTCCAGAAGCTGTTTCTGCTGCTCCAAAGCCTTCTGCATTTGCTCGATCTGCTTCTGCTGAAGCGCCATTTGTTGCTTTAGAGCCGTAATTTGCTCGGCGGCATTGGCGCCGGGTTTCGCCGCGCTCGCCGCGGGAGGCGTGGTGGCGTCGCCAGCGGTCGAATTGCCGTCGCTGGCTAGAATGCCCAATGTCCACGTGCACATCAGAAGAATCGCCATGCCCACAACTCTGGGGGTGAGAAGCCTGCGTTTGTGCATCATTTGCTCCTTAATTGTTTGCTTTTGAGACTTCCCGAGAGAAGTTGCGCACTCCTCGTGCGGGATCAACCCTAACTTAGATTGAGAATCACAATTATGCTGGAAGAAGGTGATTAAAGCAGTATGAGAAGTATGTGACAGGAGCGTTACATCGCGAAGTGAAGAAAATGTCGCACTATGAATAACATACGGTTTGCGTGCTTGGACAAGGCCGGTTGCTTCCATCCAGCGTCAGAGGTAAACCCTAGTGTTTCAATTAACTAGGATATGGATCGCCTTGCGAGTCGCAACCGCATGCAAGAGGCAAGACAAGTTGTCTTTGTTTGAACGGCGGTCCAAAGGTCAATCCTGAGGAAGGACGAACGAGGAAGCGCAGGGAGTGTGACATTTTGTCGTTCGCACCCGTTGGCGCCAAGCCACCTCCTCGTGCGGAATGAAATTACCTGCCGAGGGCGCCAAGCTATGTCTTGCCAAAGCGCACCGTGACGGACCGCGTCCCACTTTATTTCTGATAGTACTGCGCATTGATTTCGGTGAAACTCGCCCACTTTTCCGGCAGGTCATCCAAGGGGAAGATGGCGGAAACGGGGCAGACCGGGACGCACGCGCCGCAGTCAATGCACTCCACGGGATCGATGTAAAGTTGCGCCAATTCGGCGAAGTTCCCTTCGTCTTTGCGCGGGTGGATGCAGTCGACCGGGCAAACGTCCACGCAGGCGGTATCTTTGGTGTTGATACAGGGTTCAGCGATAATATACGCCATGAAGATTCCTCCGGAAGGCCCTTCGATTTCGCCGATCGCGGGTTGGCCCTCATTGTCTGGAGCATACGCGGGCGCACAGCGCGGCGCGATGACTTAAGTCGTGCCTTTCCGTGGAGCTTTTGATAAGCTGATTCTTCCGGGCTCCTGCTCATTCCAACGATCGAGGTTGAGTCGCGCGCCATGCCCGCCGAGCTAAAGATGATGACCATGTCCGCACTGGACGCGGTGGAAACTCTGCGCCGTGTCTCTTTTTTCGCCGTGCTGCCGCAGGAGGAATTAAAACTCCTCGCCACCCATTGTGTGGTCCGGCGGCTCTTGAAGGACGAAATCCTGGTGGGCGAGGGCGACCCGTGCGAAGGCCTGTTTGTGGTGCAGTCGGGGACCATTAAACTTTTCAAGATGGCGGAAAACGGCCGCGAGCAGGTCCTGGTTATCGAGCGCGCGGGCTCAACGGTGGGCGAGGTTTCGGTTTTCGATGGCGGAACTTTTCCGGCTTCCGCCCTGGCCGCAGAGGATTCCACTCTCCTGTTTCTCCCCAAGCGCGAATTTCTGGAGTTGTGCCAACGGAACTCGGAGGTTGCCTTCGCCGTCATTCGCTCCCTCGCTTGGCGCTTCCGCTACCTCACCAGCCTAGTGGAAGAGCTTTCCCTTCGAGAAGTGAGCCACCGTCTGGCGCGCTTCCTGCGTGACCGGGCGCTGAAGCTCGGCGTCCGCACCCGGCGCGGTATCGAATTTCCCCTGGAGGAGACCAACCAGGAAATCGGTGCGGAAATCGGCACCGTGCGCGACCTCGTTTCACGAAACTTGCGGCGCTTTGTGGACCGAGGCATCATCCGCCTGGAACGGCGGAAGGTCATTGTCCTCGACATCGCCGAGTTGGAAGCGCAGGTCTCCGGCGCCAAACGTGCCTCCGCCGGTTAGTCCCCTCAACTCCGCAGAATGATAGCGCCCGCTACCACGGACTTTCGGGTGCTTCGATGTCGTCCGCCGATAAACCTCATTGAGAGCTTCCCCCCACTTTGGGGCCGCATCGCCCGTTCTCCATGTCGCTGCGGATTTCATTCCGCGATACTGGTGAGTCCTACGCTTAATGGCAGGGTCGCCGGGACGTAAGAGGGCCTTCATGTGGACAATCCACGTTTCCCCACGCTTCCAGCGATTTCCCTCAACCTCCCCGCCAAAGGCTTTCTCCTTAATAATCCAGAATTCATAATCTCCGCCCAACAACTATCTCGTTTCCTTTCATTAATATTCTGGCCTCACGCGGATAGGTCGCTTATTTATCATGAACATTCTGGCCTCGGAGCAAATTTGATCCAAGTCAATTTTGTATCTCGTTTGGTTTCATAGACGTTCTGGGTAATGCCTTCATTTTTTACTCCCCCCTTTTTTGTTAGTTGGACCAGCAGGCCATGACTTAACTATTTTAATTTCAATGGAATACATTTTTTGAAATCGTTTTTGCGCACGGCGAACCCCTTTAGTTTCTAGCACATTCTGGCCATCAGCGGCCTTTTGAGAGCGCCGACCCTTAGGTCTCTTCTTAGTGACCATGCCGTGGCACTTATCGCGCTCCCCCGTCTTCCGTCTACTGTCTACGGCATACTGCTGTGTGCTGCGCGAATTCATCCTATAACCGCTCTCTTTATTATAGGCTAGCATGTTGCCGACCATTCTCGAGGATATACCTGCGAATTTGCTTAAGGTAGGAACATGATGTCTGATTTTTCTTTCCAAATTCCTACCGGTATGAAGCGGTGGGGGAGACCGCCAATTCCCGAGCGAGTTCGGAGCGGCGGTTCGCGAATCGCCCGTACGCGAACATGTAGCGGAAGGTCCGCTGTCCAGTCCGTCGGCCGACGGACAGTCCTTCCCACCGCGCCGCGGTTTGGGTGGCGCGGCGAGCGCCGGGGTGGTGCTGATAATCACCACCAAGCCGAACGGCGTTCGGCCTGGGGCAGGGCAAGCCCAGCCCCCACAAAACGTATTTGGCCCTAACACGCGGCGCGGCAAATGCCCATGCCGCGGGAAGAGCCGCAGGGCTGGAAAGCGGGCCCCGCGCTACAGGCGCCCGAGCCCCGCAGGGCGCTAAAGAAATCACGGCTGAAGGGAACGGCATCAATGCATTATTCATGGGCTGTGGCAAAGGGTGGCGACGTAAAATCGCCGTAAGGGCAGGATCTTTTGCCCCTCCCGGGCTCGGGGGACGTCGCTCAAACTCGTAACCCATTGCCGGGGGGCACTCTTTCTGCGATTTCCATGCCCCGGCTTGCAGATCCGCCAGCCTGCTTTTGTGCGAACCATTTTCCCGCATCGCTGCATCTAAGATGGTTTGGAGTAGAGCCGTTGAGTTTGCAGTTCAAAGCCCCTTCGCGCCTCGTCGCTGTAGACATCGTTCGGGTGTTCGCGATGGTCCTAATGGTACAGGGCCATACACTCGATGTTCTTCTCACCCCGGCCTACCAATCTACTTCCTGGTACAACTATTGGCTCTTCTGCCGCGGGTTTACCGCTCCCATGTTCATGACCCTGTCGGGCTTTGGTTTTGCGCTGGCTACGCTTCGCCATTGGGAACATCATTTGCAATTCGGCCCCGCTGTCGCAAAACGCCTTCGCCGCTTCGCCTTTTTCGTGCTTCTGGGGTATTCCATGCGGATCCCCGTGCACTCGTTGCGAGACCTTCGCTGGGCCGGCCCTGATGCCTGGCACGGATTTCTGCAAGTCGATGTTCTTCAGACGATCGGCTTCACCCTGATCGCTTTGCAGTTGCTGGTGTTGGTTCTGCGCACCCCACGACGCCTTGCCGCAGTCACGGGAACGCTTGCTCTCATTGTCGTGTTCGCAGCTCCGCTGGCTTGGCGCAATCCCTTCTTGAATTCCCTCCCGCTGGCGGTAAAGTCCGCTTTGATCGGAACCACAGGCTCGCTGTTCCCCCTGATGCCGTGGTCAGCGTATATCCTCCTCGGAGCGACGTTTGGTATTGGGTACGTGGGATTTGGACGGTCAGCTCCTTCTTTGTTACGCAAGGCAATTCCCATTGGATTGCTGCTGCTCGTGAGTGGAATCTGGCTCGAACGGGTGTCGGTGCATATCTACGGTCAGGCGAATTTCTGGCCAACCACGCCGCATCTGTTCATCGCCCGCATCGGATTCGTTACCGCTGCGCTCGGCCTTGCCACCTTCGTTGAGAGGTTTCTTCCCGTCTCGGCGCGAACCATGCAATCCTTGGCCGAAGAGTCGCTCCTCGTTTATTTTGTGCACGTCGTGCTTCTCTATGGCTCATGCTGGAATCCCGGCATCAGGCAGTACATCGGTGGCACGGTGGGCTTTTCACATGCCTATCTGTTGGTGATCGTGCTTATCAGCGTTATGCTGGTGATGGCCATGTACTGGAATCGCGCGAAGAAAAATTACCCACTCCCAAGCATGGTTCTGCGCGTGGCCGTGGTGGGAGCGGCCGCGCTCGCTGTCGCCTAAAGGGCATTGATCCGGCGACCAGCGGAATGCACGCCTGCGGGTCCCGCATCGGTAACCAGTAAGTCGCCAGGGGTTTAGAAACGCATTCTCAGGCCAAGGTCTCCCGACCTGGTGTTAGCGCCTAACCAGGCTTTTGGATCGTCGCCGAACTTCATGTCACAAGAACGGTAAGGCGACGGCCAAGTGACGGGGAATCGGTAAACCCTTCGCGTCAGGGAGGACCTATTAGGCGATTGGTTGTGGGAAGGGCTGTGCTCGCCAGCTATCACGCGCCCGAAGAACAAACATGGCACTATCCAGGATGGCTTCCCAGGCCGAATCCCTGGTAATGGCTAAACCTTCTGACCGGCATTAGGATGTAGCGAGAATGGCGAATAGATTTTACTGCGGCTACTTTAGAGTAGTCTCCGGGTGCACGACGATGCAGGAGTTGAGCGACTTCGCTCTGCCCTACGGCGATACACAGGGTCTGACCTGGCCAGTCGGCGCAAACCTTGGCCATGCCTGACCCACCCACCCCCCCGCAAATGCCTTGGGAGTGCGAGTACAATCGTCGTCGCCCGCCGGTCCGCGCCCCCACCCGTCTTCGGCGCCTGCGCGATTGAGCGAAGCCCAGACCATTCGGGCCGTTGACTTGACTCTGCTCGTCGATGGCCCGAGAATGCTGGACGGATGGCAGCGAAGCTGGATCGTCCACACTCGAAGCGAATGCCGGCGCATGTCAGGGCGACGAGGAGGGCGGATCGCTTGTCCGAACTGGCGCGGAGAATCCTGCGCCACGCAAACCGTGGGCTGCCGCGCGTTGATTTCCTTCGCGAAGTCTCAAAGATGTTGTTGGAATTCTCCGGATGCGACGCTCTGGAACTGCGGCTGAAGGATCCCAACGTCGAGTATCGTTGGGAGGGCTCAAGGCGTCCGAAGCAGGCGTTTCATTTCGTGATTCTGCGGGATGCCCGGACAAAGAGCCAGCGGGTCCCGGACCGGTCGCCGCAGAACGGGCCAGACCTGGAGCGCGTGTGCCAGGAAGTTTTGTGCGGCCGCTTCGAAGCGCGGGTGCCCTTCTTCTCCACACATCAGAGAAATTTCTGGACAAAAGACACGCACAAGCCGACACAGCTCCGCGGGGCTGAAAAGGCTGTCCTGGGAGGATTGTATCGCTCCCTCGCGCTGATCAGGTTCACGGTCGACGACCGCACGGTCGGGCTCCTGCAATTGAAGAGCCTTCGACCGAACCTGTTCACCCCGGAAGAGATTGAGTCATATGAAGGGGTCGCGCAAACCCTGGGGCCGGCCATCGCCAACCAGCGCGTGCAATGGGCTTTGCGAGAGCGGGTAAAAGAGCTGACCTGTCTCTACGGCATTGCCCAGGTGGCCCAAAGACCGGGCCTCGCCTTGGAAGAAATTCTGCAAGGTATTGTGGAGCTACTACCTCCCGCCTGGCAGCATCCCGAAATCTCCACGGCACGAATCTTGTTAGACAGGCGTGCGCACACTACGCCGAATTTTGTGGAGGGCCCGCATCGCCAGGCGGCAGACATCTTGGTGGGTGGGGTGCGGCGCGGCGTCGTAGAGGTGTTCTACGCCCGTGACAAGGCAGGGTTTGTGGAAGGGCCATTCTTGAAGGAAGAGCAGAGCCTCATCGACACGGTGGCAAGGGAAGTATCGCTGGTGGTGGAGCGTCGAGAAGCCGAGATCTACAAATCGAAATTGCAGGACCAGCTCAGGCACGCCGACCGCCTGGCCACTATCGGACAGCTTGCGGCGGGCGTGGCGCACGAACTGAATGAGCCGCTGGCGAACATCCTGGGCTTTGCGCAGTTGGCCAAGAAAGAGCCGCGACTGCCCACGACGGCAGCGGGCGACTTGGAAAAGATTATCAAAACCTCGCTGCACGCTCGAGAAATTATCCGTAAGCTGCTGGTTTTTTCCCGGCAGATGCCCTTGCAGAAGACGCAGGTGAATCTGAATCAGGTTGTTGAGGAGGGTCTGCACTTTCTCGAGTCCCGGTGCGCGAAAGCAGGGATCGAGATAGTGCGCTCGTTGGAACCGGATTTGCCGGAAATTAGCGCTGATCCATCGCAGTTGCAACAGGTTCTGGTGAACCTGGTGGTCAATGCGATTCAGGCGTCACCGAGCGGGGGCAACTTGACGATCGAGACCCATCGCGGCCGAGACTGTGTTTCTCTGGCCGTTACTGACACGGGTACCGGCATGACGGAGGAAGTCAAAAGCAAGATCTTCACACCTTTCTTTACGACCAAAGATGTAGACGAGGGAACGGGTCTGGGGCTGGCGGTCGTGCACGGGATCGTGACCTCGCATCGCGGGGTCATTCACGTTGACAGTGCGGTTGGACGCGGCTCGCGATTCGAAGTCCATTTGCCGGTGAACAATTCCGGGAAGGTAGAAACGAGTGGCAGAGATGGCCCCGACAGCTAATCAAGAACGGATCTTGGTTGTTGACGACTCAGTGGACACGCTGGAAGTCTTGCAGCGAAACCTACAGGCTAAGGGATATCAGGTCTTCACGGCTCCCGGAGTCGAGAGTGCCGTCGGGATTCTCGAGCACACGCCGGTGGACCTGGTCATCACGGACCTGAAGATGCCCAAAGTAAGCGGCCTGGATCTCGTACGGCACGTCCGGGAGAACCTGAAGAACACGGAAGTGATGATGATTACCGGTTATCCCTCGATCGGTGGCGCCGTAGATGCGGTCAAAACAGGCGCCGAGGATTACCTGGCAAAGCCTTTTACTGACGAAGAGCTGTTTTCAGCCGTGGGCCGGGCACTCGACAAATTGCGGAGTCGCCGCGCGGCGCAAGCACCCGCCTACCGGACGTCGGCCTCACCGTTCGGACTGGTTGGCGAGTCGCCGGCGATGCAGGAGGTATTTAGTGCGATTGCCAAGGTTGCGGCCACGCCGGCCACCGTGCTCATCACCGGCGAGAGTGGCACGGGCAAGGAACTTGTGGCCAGAGCAATCCACTACAGCAGCCCGCGCGCATCGGCCCCGATTGTACCCGTAAGCTGCGCCGCCATTCCCGAAGGACTCCTGGAGAGTGAACTCTTCGGACACGTGAAGGGTTCGTTCACCGGTGCTTCCGAAACGCGTGCCGGATTCCTGCAGACGGCCGAGGGCGGCACGATCTTTCTGGACGAGATCAGCTCGACTACACTTTCTACGCAAGTCAAACTTCTACGCGTGTTGCAGGAGAAGGAAGTGTGCATGGTGGGGTCGACGCGCGCTCGGCGTGTGGACATCAGAATTCTGGCGGCGACCAACAAGGATCTGCTGAGCTTGGTGAAACACGACGCTTTTCGAGAAGACCTGTACTTTCGCCTGAACGTACTCACGATCGACGTGCCGCCTTTGCGGGACCGGGGCGATGACGTCTTTATCCTGACGCGGCATTTTGCGGCCAGGTTCGCGCGGGAAATGGGAAAGGCTGCACCCCGTTTCTCTGACCAGGTGCTGCAGGTTCTCCGCAGCTATCATTGGCCGGGAAATGTCCGTGAACTTGAGAATGTGGTGCAGCGACTAGTGGTGATGAATGAGGGTGGCGTCGTCGAAGTTCCCGACCTGCCCTCGTTGATGCGATTTTCCGGATTGCGGAATGCCTCATTCAACCGGACGCTGGCAGAGGTCGAAGCCGAGTACATTCGCAACGTCCTGGCAAGCGTAAACGGCAACCGGACCCGGGCAGCGGAGATTCTCGGAATTGACCGCAAGACGCTGCGAGAAAAGCTAAAGTCCCCGGCGGTGCCCTCGTCCTGACGAGGCCGCACCGGGGAATTGCTCCCCACCGGTTCAAATCTCCCCAGGTTTGCTGGTCAGACTGTCTTGCCTCATGCTGACGAGTCCCAGTCCTGAATCCCAATCATTCTGCTAGAGTTTCGCCTCGTGAACAGAGGCTGGTCCTAACGCTTTCACGTTGGTAGCAAACGTGCCCTCGTTACTCGCGGGGGGTGCGAGAAAGTTTGCACCGTCCGCGAGGAGGAGAGCAATGGCAACACTGAACCAACAAGTGGTGACAAATCGCGGCATCTGTTCAGCCTGTGTGCACGAGGAAGAGTGTATATATCCGAGGAACCGGGACCAGATCGTCCTCAACTGCGGACAATTTGAGCTGTGTCCGCCTATTGCGCCGCTGCCACCCAGCAGGGATCAGGTGGAACTCGAGGAACTGTGGAAGAAGTCCTCAGGTGACAAACCCGGCACAGAGTTGAAGGGTTTGTGCAGCAATTGCGATGAGCGGGACACCTGCATCTATTCCAAGCCCGCGGGGGGCGTTTGGCACTGTGAGGAGTATCGGTAGTCTCGCGCAGCGGGCTGCTCCCGGTGTACCCGGAGGGCTTTATATGAGTCCGGAAAACGTCTCACGGATTGTCGAGGAATACGCCGGCAAATTTGGCGGACTTATCGGGATCCTTCAGCAAATCCAGGCGCGATACGGCTACCTTCCTCCCGATGCTCTCGCCGTCGTGGCAGATAAGACCGGACGGTCACTCACGGATGTCTACGGGGTGGCCACCTTCTTTCGCTCGTTCAGCCTGCAGCCCCGAGGCAAGCACGTTTGCTCGGTTTGCCTGGGTACAGCCTGCCACGTCAGAGGGGGCCCTGTGATCGCGGAAGAGTTCACGCGAGCCCTGGGCGTCGCCCCAGGAGGGACCACCCCCAGCCGCGATTTCACGCTGGAGACGGTGAATTGTCTGGGCGCGTGCGCACTGGGGCCGATTGTAGTTGTGGACGGCCACTATTTTTCGAACGTGAGCCCTGTGAAGGTCAAGGAGATTCTGGAACAGGCCCGAAACGGTCTGGACAAAGTAGATGTGAAGACTGATCCACGGGTCTTCCCAGTTGAGGTTAGCTGCCCGCGCTGTAACCACAGCCTGATGGACCCGGACCATCCGGTGGATGGCCACCCTTCCATCCGTGTGACGGTATCCTTCGCGCGGGAGCACTTCTCGTTACGCTTGTCGTGCCTGTACGGAAGTTACAACCAGCAATCAGACGGGGAGATCCCGAAAGAAGTGACGGTGGATTTCTTCTGCCCTCATTGTCATGCCCACCTGACTGGCGGTTCAAGCTGCCAGGAGTGCGGAGCACCGATGGTGCCGATGATCGTGCGCGGGGGCGGGGTTGTCCAAATCTGTTCACGGAGAGGTTGCCGAGGCCACATTCTCGATTTGAACGGGCCGACACTCTGAACGAGTGATTGGACCGTGCCAGATGTCGCATGGGGCGCGACGAGGCAACGAGAGACAGCTATGGAGAGGCTTGGGTCGTGTGAGGAATTCAAGGCGCTCCAGAAACGGATCATGGTCGACCGGGATCCGCAGACCCCGGTCATCGTCATCCCCGCAGGGACATGCGGGCAGGCGAGCGGCGCCAATGACCTGATCCGCATCGCCAAACGCGAAGTTCTGAGCAATGGACTAGCGGGGAAGATCCGAATCCGCATCACCGGCTGCCACGGCTTTTGCCAGGCGGAGCCCAGCGTGCTCATTGAGCCGGAAGGCACTTTCTACCTACGGCTCGGGATCAAGCAAATGATCTGGATTGTGGAGGCGGTGAGCCAGGGGCGGGTGGTCAAAGACCTTCTTTGGCGTGATCCCAAGACATACAAGAGGATTCAGAAGCAGAGCGATATTCCTTTCTTCCACGGCCAGAGACGCACCCTGCTGGCGCGGAACGAAAAGATCGACCCGATTCGAATCTACGACTACATCGAAAACGGCGGATATTCGGCCCTGGCAAGAGTTCTCGAGCAACGGAACCCGTGCTGGGTGGTGGAGGAGGTAAAAGCCTCTGGCCTGCGCGGCCGCGGCGGAGCCGGATTCCCCACGGGCCTCAAGTGGGAGTTGCTGGCGAAGGCGCGCGATGGTCACGGCAGATTTCTGGTGTGCAATGCCGACGAGGGTGATCCCGGCGCCTACATGGACCGCAGCGTTCTGGAAGGGAATCCGCAAAGCATCATCGAAGGCATGCTGATTGGGGCCTGCGGCACTGGTGCTACGCAGGGCATCATCTATGTGCGGACGGAGTATCCGCTGGCGATCAAACACCTGGTCATCGCACTGCGACAAGCAAGCGGACTGGGGCTCCTGGGCGAGAACATCCTGGGCACCGGCTTCTCGTTTGACATCCAGATTGTGAAAGGCGCGGGAGCCTTTGTGTGCGGCGAGGAGACGGCGCTCATCCGGTCGGTGGAAGGCGAACGGGGCGAACCGCGACAGCGGCCGCCTTATCCCATCGAAAAAGGGATCAGTGGAAAGCCCACCGCCATCAACAATGTTGAAACCTGGGCGAACATACCCATCATCATCAACGAGGGCGCCGCGAAATTCGCCAGGGTTGGCTCGCCGCAGAACACCGGGACGAAAATCTTCAGCCTGGTGGGAAAGGTGAAGAACACCGGGTTGGTTGAAGTGCCCATGGGCACCACCATCGGGGAGATTGTCCATGGCGCAGGCGGTGGACCCTCGGGAAGGGCGGAGATAAAAGCCGTGCAAACGGGCGGGCCAAGTGGCGGCTGCCTTCCCGCGTCGATGTTCGAGCTGCCCATCAACTACGAAAGCCTGACCGCGGCGGGCTCCATCATGGGGTCTGGCGGCATGATTGTGATGGATGAGAACACCTGCATGGTGGATGTGGCCAAGTACTTCATGAAATTCCTGAAGGACGAGTCCTGTGGCAAGTGCTTCATCTGTCGCAAGGGCACGCAGCGGATGTGGGAGATCCTGGACGACATCACCACCGGGAAAGGCTGGCTGGAGCAACTCGATCTCCTGGAGGAATTGGCACAGGTCGTGAAAGACACGTCGATGTGCGGGCTGGGACAAACCGCATCCAATCCCGTCCTGAGCACGCTGCGCTATTTCCGGGACGAATACGTGACGCACATCGAACGTAAGTTCTGCCCCGCCACGGTATGCCGGGACTTGTTTGTCTATCGAGTGATCACGGAAAAGTGCACAGGTTGCGCGTTGTGCGTAAAAGTTTGCCCGACGGGCGCGATCACCGGGCCAAGAAGAGAAGTTCACAACCTGGACCAATCTAAATGCATCAAGTGCCGGGCCTGCTTTGAGGTCTGTAAGTTCGACGCCATCGCGGGCGACGCGATCATCGCCGTACCGCCAGGATAAGTGAGCGCGAAGAGGGGCCATGATCACCTTAAGGATGAACGGATTGCCGGTGACAGTCGAGGAAGGGACGACGCTGCTTGAGGCGGCGCGCTTCCTCGGTTTCCCCATCCCGACGCTGTGCCATCTCGATGGGCTGACACCCTACGGCGCCTGTCGCCTTTGCGTGGTCGAGATCGGTCAGGGAGCCAAGTCGAAGCTGGTCACCTCTTGCACTTACCTGGCTGAGGAGGGGCTCACGGTCCGGACGGCCTCCTCGCGCGCGGTGCGGGCCCGCAAGATGATTCTGGAACTACTGCTGGCGTCCTGCCCGCAGTCGAAAATCATCCAGGATCTCGCCGCGGCGCACGAGGTGCGCCGGCAACGCTTCCGGCAGGAGTACGAGGACTGCATCCTGTGCGGTTTGTGCGTGCGCATGTGCGAGGAGCAGATGATGGCCAAAGCCATCGGGTTCCGGGGGCGCGGCGAAAGGCGGAGTGTTGGCACGCCCTTCGACGTGCGTTCGGAAGCGTGCCGGCTGTGCGGCGGCTGCATGTATGTTTGCCCTGCCTGCCAGCTCCGCTGCACTTACAACGAGCCGGAAAAAGCGATTTGCGGCAGTTGCGCGAACCTGAGCCCGCCGTGCCTGGAGAAGAAATTGTTCGATGACATGATGTGCTACATGGCGCCGTGCGTGGCGTGTGAGACCAGGAAGGACTAAGCGCAGCACTTCCTGAGCTCGGTGACGTGTCGGGACCCCTTCATCTGGCGCTGCGCGCCACCCTCTCCCCCCCTAGGGGGCGAGGGACTCTGACCCGTGATTCGCTCTCCCGTCACCCCCTGGAGAGGGGCCGGGGATGAAGGGGTCCCGCTAATTCGAGCTCGAACACATAACCGTTGCGGCGCAAGGGAGCAATAAGCCGCTTGCCCATCGCCCAGTGACGGGGTGTTTGTCCGGCATGTACGTTGAATCATCGGAGAGTCGTTCAAGGGAGGCACTACGATGTCGTTCTCAAGAGTCAATTCCTCGGCAGCAACTCTCACCAAGAACCGGACCGAAGGCTCGGTCGTTCCTGCTTCCGGCATGTGTGTAACGTGCGTAGACGGCTGCATCGGCATGTGTGAAATCGGCAAGTCGGCCTATCGGGGTCACGAGGTGATCTACCCGCAACCGTTCGGAGTGATCACGACGGCAGGGGAGAAAGCCTACCCGGTGGATTACTCCCACTTCAACATCATGGGTACCGCGGCGGGTGCGCACGGGATTGAAGCCGACAGCGACAAGGCCATCTTCCCCCGCGTCAAATTGGAAGTGGTGTTCGGCCACGAACACAAGCTGAAGTTCCGTTACCCGTGGATCATCCCTGGCCTCGGATCGACCAACATCGCCAAGAACAATTGGGAGGGGTTGGCCATCGGATCAGCGTTGGCGGGCACCGGCCTGACGATCGGGGAGAATGTCGCCGGCATGGATGCGGAGGCGGTTATCAAGGACGGCCGAGTCGTGAGCACGGTGGACCTGAAACGGCGCGTGCACCTTTACAAGAGTTACCAACGTGAGGGATACGGCGCCATCGTCGTCCAGGCGAACATCGAGGACACCCGCCTGGCCGTCCAGGAGTATGCAATTGAGAAACTCGGTGTGGAGTGCGTCGAACTGAAGTGGGGCCAGGGAGCGAAGGATATCGGCGGGGAGGTGAAGATCAGCTCGCTCACCAAGGCCCAGATGCTCCACGAGCGCGGGTACATCGTGCTTCCCGACCCTACAGATCCCGCCGTCATCCGTGCATTTGAGCATGGTGCGTTTAAGGAGTTCGAGCGCCACTCGCGCGTCGGCATGGTCACGGAAGAGTCTTTCGCACGGCGAGTGGAGGAGTTGCGTGTTGCTGGCGCCAAGAGCATTTTCCTCAAGACTGGCGCGTACCGGCCCGCCGACCTGGCCCGCGCTATTTCCTTTGCGTCAAAGTACAAGCTGGATCTTCTCACCGTGGATGGTGCGGGTGGCGGAACAGGCATGAGCCCCTGGCGGATGATGAACGAGTGGGGAGTTCCCCCGGTGGAACTCCACTCGCTCCTGTACGTATACGCCAGGCGACTGGCGGAGCAAGGACAATACGTGCCGGCGCTGGCCGTGGCTGGCGGGTTCACCTTTGAGGATCAGATTTTCAAAGGACTGGCGCTTGGTGCCCCCTTCGTTAAACTGGTCGGCATGGCGCGCTCTCCCATCGCCGCCGCCATGGTCGGAAAGACGATCGGGCGGGCGATCGAGGAAGGGCAGTTGCCGGTTTACATCGAGCGCTTCGGCCGATCACGGGATGAGATTTTTGTCACGGCAACGGAGCTACGCCAGCAACTCGGTGCGGAGGCTTTCGAAACGCTACCCCCCGGCGCCCTGGGTCTATATACCTACTACGAGCGGCTGGCCCAGGGTCTGCGCCAGCTCATGGCGGGAAGCCGGAAGTTCAGCGTTGAGCACATTAGCCGCGACGATCTCGCGGCGCTGACCCATGAAGCGTCGGAAATCAGTGGAATCCAGTACGTGATGGACGTTGACAAGGCGGAGGTGGACGAGATCCTGGGTGCGCCGCGTTGCACGCCAGCATTGTGAAGGCCTGTTGGGAAATCCAGTCCCCAGCGTCGCCTTTGAAGAAACCACCTTGGGGTGTGGGCGTGGTCGGATTGCAGTGCCACCCTGATATGCTACTTACCCATTGATGTCGAGGTGATCTCGTCCGCATTGCTCGAACGCGTAACGGACTACATGAAGGAGTGCCCCCCACGCTTGAAGTCACACTTCGGAAGGCCGTGTAAGCTGGAGCGATACATCGAGGAAACGTCCTTCCCGGAAAAGAAGACGACTCCGCACTGAAAGCAGATCAGACTCCCATTAGACTGGCATCAGTAACGAGTAGCCAAGGGTTTAGTAATCGTCGTGAGTCCCGCCACGCCGGGCACTTTGACGAGTAACTATTCGTTGAAGTGCAGCTTCCTGCCTCCCGGAAGTCCCCACCGGCGATCTGAACCCCGTATATCCAGAGCACGCGTTTCCTGCCACCGCTCGGCTGATCGCTTTTCATCCGACGCCCTCTGGTACAATACTCACCGTGCCGGACTCAACGCAAAAACTTGGGCAAACGCTGGCGAAGGTTCCCATCTTTTCCGGGCTGACGGAAAGCGAGTTGGGTTTCCTTGCCCAGCATACAGTTCCCCGCCGCTACTCAGCGGGGGAGATGGTATTTGGCGAAGGCGAACCCTGCTCAGGGCTTTATGTGGTTGAGTCCGGAAATGTCCGCATCTTCAAGAGCTCTCCCAACGGACGCGAACAAGTGCTCAGTATCGATGGTCCAGGCAGCTCCATCGCCGAGATTCCCGTCTTCGATGGAGGAAACTACCCGGCGTCGGGGGCTGCGGTGGACGATGTGACCCTGCTCTTTGTGAGCAAGCAGGATTTTCAGGCGCTCGGCATCGCGCATCCTCAAGTTCCTCTTAAGGTCTTGCGAATCGTAGGCGCGCGCCTTCGGCGCTTGGTGGGAATCATCGAAGAATTGTCATTCACCACCGTACGCCACCGGCTTGCATCCTATCTCTTGCGGCTCGCGCAAAAGTCCGGCAAGCGCGGCCCTGACGGTGTGGAAATCACTCTCCCCATCACCAACCAGGAATTGGCAGCACAAATCGGCACGGTCCGCGAGCTGGTTTCCCGGAATCTCTCCCGCCTGCAAGCCGAAGGAATGGTGAAGATCGATGGGCGCAAAGTCCTCATCTGCAACCTTAAGGCCCTCGAGGAGGAAAACGAATCGTCGGAATGACTCGCCCCCGTACCAGAGACTGGCATCGATAATCGAAACCCGAAATTCGAGACTCGAAACATGGCACCAGGTGGGCGGATTTCGAATTGCGAAGCTGGTCCCTTCCTGACACCTGACACCTGAAGCCTGCTTCTACCCGTGACAAAAGTCATCGGCAAGTCCCCGTTGCTCCCCTAATATCCATATATCAAGCGCGGCCATAAGGCATCGACCCTGGCGCGCGAGGAGGAAGCAATGAGCGTGACGATGGAAAGAACGGTACGTGAATTGGCCCTGGAAAAACCGGGCGCCGCGAGAGTGTTTGAAAAATTAGGCATCGACTACTGCTGCGGTGGCAAGCAAACGCTTGAACAAGCTTGCCGCTCGGCCGGTATTCCGGTGGACAACGTTCTGAACGCGCTGGAAGAGGCGCACCCCTCGGAGAGCGTGGTCACAAAAGACGGCGATTGGCAAACAGCGCCATTAGTGGACCTGATCTCCCATATCAAAAACACACACCACAAGTACACCCGCGAAGAGATCGCTCGCCTTGGCCCTCTCTTTGATAAGGTTTGCTCGGTCCATGGAGAGCGCCATCCCGAACTTATCGAGCTTCGCGAGACCTTCCGAGGCTTGGCTCAGGAACTGACCACCCACATGATGAAGGAAGAGATGATCTTGTTCCCGTATATGGAAAGGATGGAAGAGTCCGTTATCCAGAAAGAGCCCATCCTGCCGCCGCCCTTCGGCACCGTGCGAAATCCGGTGTCAATGATGGAGCATGAGCATGATTCCGCCGGCAACGCACTCCGCACCCTTCGGGCATCCAGCAATGGCTACCTCCCTCCGTCTGATGCTTGCGTCAGCTTTCAGACCCTCTACAAGACTTTGGCGGAATTTGAGGCTGATCTGCACCAGCACATCCATCTTGAAAACAATATTTTGTTTCCCCGGGCGATTGCGCTCGAGCTTGAAAGTGGATAAAGGGCAGATGCCCACTGAAGAGGGGCGTACGTAAGACGAGAAGCGATGGATCGCCTTAGCATTGGTACTTATTGTCCCCTTTGCAGTTCTGGGCGGCGTGGGACTAAAAGTCCTTCGGCCCCCCCCCCGCCCATCCCGAAAGCCCCGGCGCCGCCGTCGGAAGGGGAATACGATGACGAACTAAATGTCCGATGTACGAGGCGTCGAAAATGGAGTTTCTGGCTAACAATGAAATGGGGGCATGAAATGGCAGACACGTCCGGCAGTGTTACGGCTCTATCGCCGTGGTGGCGACACTCGGCGATTCTCGTCATGATCGGTGGTTTCTCGGTTCTAACTTTCGTAACCGTCTTGACCTATACGAACGCCCCTCCCATTCCCGAAAGGGCCGTCGATGCGGCGGGAAATGTGGTGTTTACGGGAGCCGACATCCAAAAGGGCCAGGAGGTCTTTTTTAAATACGGCCTCATGGAACACGGGAGCCTGTGGGGCCACGGTGCTTATCTCGGTCCTGACTACAGCGCCGAGTATCTGCACCGGCTCAGCGAGGTGACTCGGGATACGATCGCGGTGGAGAAATACGGCAGACCCTTCGCACAGCTCTCGCCGGATGACCAAATTGTCGCATCCGCGCAGGTGAGGAGGGTGCTTAAGGAGAACCGGTACGACCCGGCCTCACGAACGCTCCTCCTTGCGGCGGGCGAAGTAGCGGCATCCCGCAGCCAGACGGTCGAATGGAGCGATTACTTCACCAAGCAGGGCGCCGCCCCGGGACTGCCTGCCGGTTATATTAAGAATCCCGACGAGCTCCGAGCGCTGAGTGCCTTTTTTGCGTGGGCCGCCTGGGCGGCGTCGGCGAACCGGCCAGGCAAGGACTATTCCTACACAAACAACTGGCCTTATGAGCCCCTGGTGGGCAACCGGCCCTCGGCCGAGGCTTATGTCTGGAGCGCCTTGAGTCTCATCACCCTCCTGGGGGGGCTGGGCCTGATCCTCTTCATGGTCGGCAAGTTTGACTACCTAGGCTGGAAGGGTGAGGGTGAGACCGCCCACCTTGCACACCCCGCTCCCGCGGCTCTCGCCCTGACGCCCAGCCAGTGGGCCACCGGATGGTTCTTTGCCGTCGTGGCGCTCCTCTTCCTGGCGCAATCGTTCCTGGGAGGCGCGCTTGCCCACTACCGCGTGGAGCCAGGCGGCTTCTTCGGCTTCGACATCGCGCGGTTCCTGCCCTACACGCTGGTACGCACCTGGCACCTCCAACTCGCCATCTTCTGGATCGCCACGGCCTGGGTAGGTGGCGGCCTTTTCCTGGCGCCCTGGGTGGGTGGCGGGGAGCCGGATGGCCAAAGAGTCGGCGTTTATGCTCTCCTCGGAGCACTGGTAGTAGTGGTTTTCGGCAGCCTTTTCGGGGAGTACCTGGGCATCAACGACAAGCTAGGGCGCCTCTGGTTCTGGTTCGGGCATCAGGGTTCCGAATACCTGGATCTCGGGCGGTTCTGGCAGCTCCTGCTGGCAGCGGGCCTCCTCTTCTGGCTTTTTCTCATGTACCGGGCCTTGAAACCCGCCATCAAGAACCCTGGCAAGCGCGAGCTTTCCGCGCTCTTCCTTTACGCCGCCGTGGCCATTCCCGTCTTTTACCTACCCGCCCTTTTCTACGGCCCCCACAGCAACTTCGCGGTCATTGATAATTGGCGTTTCTGGATCATCCATCTTTGGGTGGAAGGATTCTTCGAGCTCTTCGCCACGGTCCTGGTGGCCATCATGTTCCACCAGATGGGAGTGGTCAGCACCAAGACCGCCACACGTCTGATTTATCTCGACGCCATCCTCTATCTCAGCGGCGGGATCATTGGTACGGGCCATCACTGGTATTTCACCGGTCAGGGGACGCTCAACATGGGCTTGGCGGCGTGCTTTTCCGCCTTGGAGGTTGTGCCCTTAACGCTTCTAACCCTGGACGCCTGGGACTTCATCAAGCTGAAGAACCAGCAGTGCTCCCTGTGCGGCCGCGAATTCGCCACCACCCAGAAGTGGGCCATCTACTTCCTGATGGCCGTCGGTGTATGGAACTTCGTCGGCGCTGGGGTTTTCGGCTTCCTTATCAATTTGCCGATTGTATCTTACTTCGAAGTGGGCACGACACTCACCCCCAACCACGGACACGCCGCCCTGTTTGGCGTCTTCGGGATGTTGGCGCTGGCGGTGGTGGTCTTTTGCTTGCGGGCCATGCAGTCCGACGCCGTCTGGAAGGGAACCGAGAAATTCATCAAGGTGGGCTTCTGGGGCGCCAATGTGGGCCTTGCCCTTATGATCCTCCTGGACCTGTTTCCCGGAGGCGTTCTCCAACTCTGGGACTCCATCGCCAATGGGTACTGGCACGCGCGTCGGCTGACCTTCCTGATGGGCGGCCTCTACCACAAGCTGGAATGGGTGCGCATGGCCGGGGACATGATCTTTATTCTCGTCGGCGCTGTACCGATCGCGCTCGGCGTGCTGCGCAGCATGTGGAAACGGGACGTGGTTCCTCCGGTGTAAGGCGGCAGTCGCTTAGCGGAATGACCACCGCGCTGAAGCCCTTTGAAATACATACAGCGTTACTCCAATCTTTTGTCAAATAACTTCGGGAGCTGGCTCCTCCATCGGTGGCGGCCGCTCCTGACTCCTGACTTGGGGTGCTTAATCCACCTGCAATCTGGATTTGGGGAGGGTACTTGACATGCTTACTGGCAATGTTGTATGTTAATTACAACACCATGAAGGGAGGTGCAAAGTGGCTTCAACATTTGGGTCCTATTTCAAGGAACTGAGGACGAGGAAGGGATGGAGCTTGCGCCGGTTCTGTGAGTCGAACGGGTATGACCCTGGGAACATCAGCCGGCTGGAGCGAGGCGTTTTTCCTCCTCCCGAGTCGCCGCAGAAGCTGCGGGAGTACGCCAAGGCTCTAGCCCTGAAGGAGGGTGGCGAAGAATGGCTCGAATTTCTTGACCGAGCTGCCGCATCTCGTGGGCAGCTCCCCGCTGACCTGCAAGCCGACGAAAAGCTTCTCGGGCGACTGCCGGTGCTTTTCCGCACCCTCCGGGGGAGAAAGGTTACGCCGGAGAACCTCGATCAACTCGCGGAACTGATACGAAGGGAGCACTAAACTCCGCGTTCGCCGCCTTTCCTACAACGAGATCCGCAGGATATCCGAGCAGTTCTTGCGCGAATTTCACGGATCGATTCCCACCCCGATCGAAGAAATTGCCGAAATCAAATGCGGCCTCGACATCATCCCCTTGCCCGGATTGCGCGATCTTCTTTAGGTTGATGGTTTCATTTCCAGCGACTTGTCTTCCATCACCGTGGACCAGTTCGTGCTTGAGAGGCGGCTAAACCGTTACCGGTTCACACTCGCGCATGAGCTCGGCCACCTTTACATGCACCGGGATATTTACACCGAGCTCAAGTTCGGCACCCTGAACGACTGGAAGCAATTCCAGAGGGAAGTGGACGACGCGGATTACAACTGGCTAGAATACCAGGCGTATGCCTTCGCCGGCCTCGTGCTGGTGCCCACGGGCCATCTGAAGGCGCAATTTCAATCGGCCGCCGAGGCTGCCGAGCGGATCGGATTCAGCCGGCAGGGCGAGCCCGAAGCCTTTCTTAAGTATGTAACCGAAGCCCTGCGCGAGGTCTTTCAAGTATCCGACGCGGTGATCGCGAAGAGATTACGCTACGAGAATTTGGATCGATAGGAGACTCGTCATGTCCCTCTGCCACAGAACGGGCGAGAGCTGGCGGGCGCGAAAAGCCGCGGACCTACAATACAGGTCCGCGCTACGCTTGCTGTTCCCGTGTCCAGAACCGGGAACCGGTGCGCACCCTTCGGCGTCGCTCCTCCAAACCGGGGCAGTGAGTTACATTTCCGATATGCCCAAGACGTGTGAGTTAGCAGCCGGACCGGATATAACTGGGACGTTAGGTGAGGTGTATGCGGCGTTTTCAGCGACGGGAGGTATTCGGTTGCACCCTGGGACGGAGAAAGGTCGGTGAGGCACAAATGCGGTGAGCTTGACTTGTGGGTTGGATGGGATTCTAATACGAGAGAAGTTACTGAATCGTCGGCGTCTGCTGCTACGGCTCGACTGCCGTAGTTCCGTCTTATGTCGACTGGGACGATCTTTTCTGCGCGTCAGTATGAACAAGAGCTAGGCTGGACGAAAATGATTAAAGACAGAAGGATCTATGCTCTGCCGCTGGACTGCTTTAAGGTCTTCAACTCTGCGCTCGCCGATGAATCCGATCGAGGGCGTCTGATAGCCGCAGCGGCTTGGATTGAAAAGTTCCTCGAAGTCAAGCTCCGTAACGAGTTCTCCAAAGGGAACGCCAAGGCCCGCGGAGCCCTATTCTCGGAGAACGGCCCCTTCTCAAGCTTCTCTGCCAAACTGAACGCCGCGTTCTGTGCTGGATGGATTGACGCCGACGTCTACCATGACGCAACGGTCATAAGGAAGCTCCGCAACGAATTCGCCCACACCGAGGATCCCGTTTCGTTGAATGATCACAAGGCTCGTGCCCTCTTGGAGACGCTTCGTGTTCCCCACCGACAGTTTTATGACTGGGGCAAGCTGCGGGCAGCAGCAACGCCAGACGGAGTGACCCTCTACACCGGCGACAAGCCCGCCGACGCTAAGGAAGATCTCTACATTCCGGGTGCCTTCACGTTCGGGCTCGCAATACCTCTTGTTGTTGCGGTTCTCGTAGCAAACCTCGGAGTTTTTTTCACAACCGACGAGGAGGGATGTCTGGCATACGTCAGGCTCCCCAAGCACATGGAGAACGGCCAACAAGCGATTGCAGGCGACGCGGACAATTCGCGCGCCTGAGTGGCCGCGTTAGGCGCGTCCAGACCAACCGATCTGCATTGTCCTGGAGGTGGGGGTTGCAGGGTGTAGAATTACAAGGCGACCTCAGTCGATGCGGCCGTCGCCGAACACTGGCGAAGTGATGCTATGGAAATCAAACAAGTTGCCGAAGTGCTTGCTCCCGCCGGCCCCGATGCGCCGACGCTCAACGCGTTGGTTCCGAACGAAAGCGCAGAGTTAGGCGCAGTTTGCCTTACTCTGCGGTTCTTAACACGATAACCTTACCGGGTTTATTAACGGCCAAAATCGAAAGCCGCGGAGTAATCCGGCTGGGGGCCGGATAACTCTGCGCTGCGTGCTTTCAAGTATCCGACGCAGTGATCGCGAGAAGGTTACGGTCCGAGAATTTGGATCGATAGGAGACTCGCCATCTGAAAAACTTCTTTATTGGGAGGGATTCCGGGGGGGGTTATGAGTACAGTCTCACTTGAAATAGAAAAATGGTTCGCTGAACGCCCCCTATGGCTCCAAGACGCGGCAAGGCGAGTAATCCTGAGTGGGGCGGTTAATCCTGAGGACTTAAAACAACTCATCATCGTGTGCAAGTCCGAGGCAGGCATTCCACTTCACGGCAAAAGTGCAACGCAGGCTGCTGGGATTCCAAAGGGAGCTCTTCAATCCTCCGAAACGCAGGCAGAACTCCGCCTAAATTCTATCTTCGACTTGAAGGGCGTCAACGCGCTTGCACCACGCAAGCCCCTCGAATTTGGAGATGCGCCTCTCACTGTTGTTTACGGGCCGAACAGGTCAGGGAAGTCTGGCTATGTCCGGGTTCTAAAACAAGCCTGCGGGGCGAGGAAGGCAGGTCCGCTGCATGGGAATGCGTTTAATAACGCCACCCAGGTGCCGACCTGCAAGTTCAGCTACACTTCGGGGACTGAAAGCAAAGTAGTTACGTGGTCCCTTTCAGCTGGTAGACTAGCCGAATTAACGCCGATTGAAATTTACGATGATGACTGCGCCCAAGTTTATCTCAACGAGGAGTGTGAGGCCACTTTCGAGCCGGGAATCTTGTTACTCTTCACTCGGCTGACTGATATTTGTGCCAGAGTGAGTGAGGCGCTAACCGAAGAGATAAACTCAATGGTATCGAAAAGGCCTGACTTGCCCATCGAATTTCAAGCAACGCAGGCCGGAGATTGGTATGGGAAGGTGAGCCATCTTACAAGCGTGGTGGAGATCGAGGGAAAATCTAAATGGAATCCTGAGCTCGAGGATGAGCTTTCCAAACTCAACCAACGCCTAGCAGAAAATAAACCGGCAGAAAGGGCGGCAAACCTACGCAAACAGAAACAACGTCTAATCAAACTCCACGGCGACATTCGAAAATTGCGAGAGGAGCTTTCCGATCAAAAATGCGCCGCATACTTTGGAACCTTGCGCGACGCCCAATCAAAAAGAAAGGTGGCGGATATTGATGCAAAGAAAGTGTTTGAAAACGCGCCACTGGAAGGCGTGGGGAGTGAAAGCTGGAAACTGCTTTGGCAGCAGGCACGACTGTACTCCGAAATCGAGGCCTACAAGGGAGTTCCTTTCCCAAATGTCGCTGATGATGCTAGGTGCGTACTGTGCCAACAGCCCCTCGACCCTGAAGCAAGGAATCGTTTCATATCGTTTGAGTCTTTCATAAAGGGTCAGCTCGAGCGGGAAGCAGCGACCGCAGAAAAAAGGCTAAAGGATATAGTCGATAGCCTCGTCGAAATCCCAAACGTGGATGAGCTAAGCCTGGTCTTGGACTCCGCAGGGATAACCGAGGAAGCGGAACGGCAGGATGTCGTTTCCTATTGCGGAGTCCTTGAGAAACGAAGAACCAGTCTGCTGACCGCTCCAAATGTGGCCGCAATGGCGCTCCTTCCAGATGACGACATCTTAACGCGACTTCAAGGTCGGGTGAGTTCCTTGGAACAACAGGCACAGAGTTTCGATAATGATGCAAAAGGCGAGAATCGCCCAGCCCTGCAAAAAGGGGCTAAAGAACTCGGAGCCCAAAAATGGCTACATCAACAAAGGGCAAGCAACCAAGCCGAAATTAGTAGGTTGAAAAGTATTAAAGAGCTAGAGCAGGCGCGTCAATCAACCAACACTCAGGCACTATCCAAGAAGAAGTCGGACTTGGCCGAGGAATTGATTACTGAAAAATACATCGAGAGGTTTCAGAAGGAACTCGAGATGCTTGGGGCGTCCAGCATCCGAGTCGAGCTTGTGAAAACTCGAGCCGGAAAAGGGCACGTCTACCACCAAATCAGATTGAAGAACGCCGTTAAGTCCATAAAACTTCCAGAAGTATTGAGCGAAGGTGAGTTTCGAATTGTCTCTCTGGCTGATTTCCTCGCAGACGTAGAAGGGCGAGGTAACAGAACACCTTTCATTTTTGACGACCCAATCTCATCTCTGGATCAGGACTTTGAGGAAGCGACTGTTAAGCGTCTGGTCGGGCTAAGCACAAAAAGGCAGGTGATTGTATTCACGCATCGCCTGTCGATGTTGGCTTTGCTCAAGGCTGAGACGGATAAACAGGGGGTCTCTTGTCATGTCGTTGGATTGAGCAACGAACAATGGGGAGCGGGAGAGCCTAGTGATGCGCCGCTGCACGCCCAGAAACCACGTGAAGCTGTCAACACACTTCTAAATGAACGCCTCATGCAGGCGCGCAAGGCCCTCAAGTCCGGATCTACCGAATACGAAGTACACGCGAAGTCCATTTGCAGTGAGTTTCGGAAGGTTTTGGAACGTACTGTCCAGGCCGTCTTGTTACACGACATTATCAATCCATACCGCAGAGATATACAAACCTTGAAAATTCGAGAGCTGTCCAAAATAGCCCCCGAGGATTGTACGTTGTTGGACGGCCTCGTAACAAAGTACTCTAAACACGAACATGCGCAGCCAGACGAGGCTCCTGTCCCGCTGCCCCAACCGGAGGAGTTGAAAGCAGACTTGGAGAAGCTAGGTTCTTGGCTGGATCAATTCAAAAAGCGACCAGTGCCTCTTTCCGGCTAACCGGATGGCTCACATGTCGTTTGTGATGAACGCAAAACGAGCGGGGAGAAAGGAGGAGGAATGGGACAACAACTCTCGCAGCTAATTCCCTTGGCGATTAGCGTGCTGCTTGGCGCCCTGCTCGGTGCTGGCGTCGTGTGGCTGCTTCTGCGGAAGCTCAGCGAGATGGCCCGCAGCCAGGCGAAGAGTGAGAGTCAGGCTGAAATTGTCCGGCTCAATGAACGAGTTTCCTCTATTACTGAAGATCTGAACCAGCACCGCGCGAGGCTCAACGAGTCCGAAGCCAAGGCCACGGAAGTGCGTGGCCAGCTTGACGTCATGCGCGACGAGCGCACCCGACTCCAAGAACGCGCGACTAGAGTGCCCGCACTCGAAGCCCAGGTCGTTGAGTATGCGTCTCAATTGAGTTCGCGCCAGGAGGAGAACACCCGCATTGGGACCCAGTTGGCTGAACGCAGCCACGCTCTGGAATCCCTAGAAGGACGACTGGCTGCGTTAGAGGCTGAACACAAGGCCGATCTCGGCGCGTTGGAAACACTCCGATCCCGGCTACAGGAAGAAACGAATCGATCGGCAACTCTGGCTGAGCAAAGCGCGCGTTTGCCCGAAATGGAGAAGGCGCTCAATGCAGCCACAGCGGAGAAACAGCAGCTCAACCAACAAGTAGCTGATTTACGCCAACAACTTGGAAGCGCAGAATCCACTTTAGCTGGCCAGCAGAGGCAAATTGCTCGCCTGGAAAGTGAATCGTCCGAGCTTGCGGCGAAGTGCGACCAATTGGTAGCAGAGCAACAGCGCCTCACGACCCAGCTCGCAGAGCTGACGACCACCCTTGAAGCTGAGCGCAAACAGGGTGCCGAAAAACTGGCCCTTCTCAGCGAAGCGGAGCAGAAGTTCTCCGCAAGCTTTGAGTCCCTTGCTAATAAGATCCTCGAAGAAAAGTCGCAGCGGTTTACCGAACAGAATAAGACTAATATCGGTCAGATCCTCGAGCCGCTAAGGACCAAAATCCACGAGTTTCAAGCGAAGGTTGAAGAGGTCTATGTGCAGGAAGGGAAAGACCGCACCGCCCTGGCCGAGCAAGTCAAGCAGCTCATGGGGCTCAATCAACAACTCTCGCAAGAGGCCAACAACCTTACTCTGGCCCTTAAAGGCTCAAGCAAGACTCAGGGCAATTGGGGCGAAATGGTCCTAGAGCGAGTGTTAGAGGACTTCGGCCTACGGAAGGATCTTGATTTCCTCATGCGGCCAACATATACCAAGGAAGATGGTTCCAGGGTGCAGCCCGACGCCGTCATTCATCTTCCTGAGAATAGAAACCTCGTTTCAGACGCGAAGGTCTCGCTAGTCGCCTATGACGAGTACACTAGTGCCGACAACGACGCTGCCCGGGCGATCGCAACCCAGCGACATGTGGCCTCCGTTCGTAACCACATAAACGCGCTCTCGGGCGCCAATTATCAGTCAATCGAGGAACTGAAATCGCTCGATTTCGTCATGATGTTTGTCCCAATCGAACCGGCGTTTATACTCGCCGTCGCGAACGACAGCCGGCTCTGGCAGGATGCTTGGCAGAAAAATGTTCTCCTGGTCAGTCCAAGCAGCCTGCTGTTCGTGGTTCGCATTGTCGCCAACCTGTGGAGGCAGGAGCTACAAAAGCGAAGTGTCCAAGAGATCGTGAAGCGCGGAGCTGACCTGTACGACAAGTTGGTGGGCTTTGTTGAAGACCTCAAAACGCTGGGCCAACGCCTAGCGCAAGCGAGAGACAGTTACGATAGCGCCTATTCGAAGCTTTACACGGGTAAGGGCAATGTCATCCGTCGAGCCGAAATGCTCAGAGAACTTGGGGTTAAGCCTCTGAAGACTTTGCCTGCTGAATTGGTTGAGGCTGCCCTCGAAGCACCGGCGCTTTCGGCGACACCAGAGGACGAAAGCGAAAAAGTGCAAGGCGGGGTTTAGCTGCCTGGCTCGGTCCATTGTAAATTGATGAGGGCGGGGCGTTTGCGGTCCTCGATCAGGATTCGGCCTGAAAAGTCGCCATCCCGAAGAGTATCCTGCCTAATGTGCGGTCGTGCGCGTTCCCCGGGGAATTCAGCTTGAACCTGAATTCCGAAGTTGGGCCTCGATCTTACCCTGCTGAGTGAGGTCTTCGGGTAGGGATTTACCCTCCCGCGAGCGGCTGAAATTCCAACTTCGGCGAAGTTGGAATTTCATACTGCAA
>JBEKLF010000024.1:0-53530 GCA_050010335.1 Terriglobia bacterium | reverse complement strand
TGGAATTGTCATCACTCCTCTCGGAGGTAAAACCACCAACGGGAGAGCCGGATGCGGGAAATCCGCCTGTCCGGTTCGGAGGGAGGGGGATTCGAATTCAATCGTTTCTCCCTACCCCTATAGCATCAAATCGACCCCCAGCCAGATCATTCTTGCACTCCAACCGAAGACGGATGTAGGTTATGCAGGCAGATGAAACGCTGTCGATGCTCAGAACGGGAGGCGAAGTGGCTCTACCAACTTCTGAGCGTTTCCTGTAGAGGAGGAACACCATGCCTGACGCTAACATAACCCGGAATAATCGCCCCATCGATCAGGGGGACTGGAACATGGCCTACTTATTCCCCCACGAAGTCGCTGCCGCCCGGGAACGTCACGGCCTTGCGCTGCTGCCGCTCGCTCCCGTGGAATGGCACGGACCTCACCTGGCGATGGGTTGCGACAACCTGCTGGCGCACGCCTTTGCCCGCCGCCTGGCTCGCGAATTCGAGTGTCCTTATTTCCCGCCGTTGTTTGTGGGGACGGAGCGCGAGCGCAAACCCGACATGCTGGAGTCGCTGGGATTTGACCGCGATGCCTTCATCGAAGGAATGGACTTTCCCAAGAATCGAGTCGCCAGCGCCTACTTTCGTGAAGAAGTATTTGCCGCCGTAGTGCGCGACGCCCTCCACATTCTGTTCGCGCGCATGCGCTTCCGTCGGGTGCTCATCGTGAACGGGCATGGAGCAGATAACCAGCGGGCGGTGCTGGACCGGCTCTGCCGTGAATTCAACGATGGCCACACGCCGCGGCGGGTTCGGTGGGTCTATCCGGGATTTCCGCGGTCGCTCGTCGCCGGGGCCATCGGCCACGCTGATGCGGCAGAAACCTCGATGCTGGCGGCGACATGGCCGGGCTCAGTCGATCTTTCCCGGCTTCCCGACACAGGCAGGCTGCGCAATGTGGATTACGCCATAGTGGATGGAGAGACCTTCGATTGCGTGCCCACGCCGGACCATACCGTGCGTGAGGAGCACGACCCCCGCGCCCACTTCGATCCGGAATGGGGAGCACAACAGGTTGAGCAGGCAGCCCTGGAGGTGATCGAAGAAGTCAAAGCGGAATGGCTCTCCGGCAAGTAGCGCGGACCTGTTATGTAGGTCCGCGGCTTTTCCCTGCCGGTTACGCAATTTCAGCTCACACCCAGAAGAACGACGGCGATGAACCCCAGGGCCACTCCCACGACGGTGGGCGGATTCATGCGCTCGCCAAACACCAGGCGTCCGGCCAGCGCCACGACGAAAATCGAGCCGCCGATGGCGATGGGAAACACCACGTGCCCCGGGACGCCGGAACCGAGTGCCACCGCCATGGCGATTTGACCTCCGATGCTCAAGGCTCCCGTCACAGCTCCCCAAAAGATTTCCGTCTTCCCCACCCGCATGCCTTTGAGCAACATCGGCAGAGCAATAGCCGCAAGACCCCCGGCGTACCACGCAGTCAAGTAGGGATATTTGACGGTCTCGGGAAGGCCCCACCCCGCGATCATCTTAAGGCCGAATGCGCTCATTCCGTTGGTGAGAAGTATCACCAGCATCAGCAGGAACCACATCGTGAGTTCACTCTCCTTTCGTGGCGGCGCCCGTTGCGCGCTTTTCCATCATCTGTCCCCACGACAGGAAGAGGATTGAGACCAGCACCAGCCCGAACGCCACAACTTTCAGGATGGTCAGTTTCTCGTGGTACATCCAGATCGAAACGACCACGGGAACACCGGCGGAGAGATTCATCATCAGCCAGCCCACCGTGACCTTGCCGATGCTGATTGACACCTGAAAAGCCAGGGATGCAACTGCCGCGCAAATTCCAAATATCACCGCAATCGCAAAAACTTTGGGCGGCACGTGGCTGCCCGATTTGAGAAGCAGGGTCCTCACCAGCATGATGAGGGCCGGCCAAGCATACGCCGCCACCACCAGTCCCGCGGCGTTCGCCTTTTTTCGTTCTGCCGCCTTCAACGCGCTGCCTAGCAGGCCGAAAGAAATCGCGCCCAGAAAACAGAACAACAGACCCATCGGTGTGGCTCCTCGAGAGCTTTCACGAAACCGCCGGATGCAAGACGCAGCGCGGACCTGTTTGATAGGTCCGCGGCTTTCCCTTGCCCATTAGGAACGAACCGCGGACCTAAAGAGCAGGCCCGCGCTACACCCGCTTGTGGCCCACGACGGGCAGCCGTGGGATTGCGCGGCTCAGAGTATAGCGCATGCTCCGGTAGGGGCGATATCAGCACGATGGGCTGACCCTGATTCTGATATCATCACTCACGTGGCCCCACGCTGCGCTGCTCCCGCCTTTTGTTGTGTATCGGGAACGAACCCCTTTAACCTCACGCATGCCGCAAAACTGGCTGTCCGTGCCGCCCGCGCTGGACATGTGGTAAATTAGGGCGCGTGGGCAAGCATGAGGAACTTCGACTTCGAATTCTGCAAGGCACGTCGGACCCGAACATCAATTTCGACGATCTGCGCCATCTCCTCCGATGATTGGGGTTTGAAGAACACATTCGCGGGAGCCACCACATTTTCAGGCGGCACGGCGTAAGGGAGCTGATCAACTTGTAGCGGGAAGGCAGCAAGGCCAAGGTGTATCAGGTACGTCAGGTGCGCAATGTCGTCGTGCGTTATGGGCTGGAAGGTGACAAGGAGTAAATATGCATAAGTACGAGATCATCATCTATTGGAGTAACGAGGACCAAGTCTTCGTTGCCGAGGTCCCGGAATTGCCGGGTTGCATGGCCCACGGCGACACTCAGGAAGCTGCGCTCGCTCACACCAACGAAGCGGTTCAATTGTGGATCGACACCGCCCGCGAATTCGGAGACCCCATTCCGGAACCGAAGGGCGAACGCCTCATGCTCGCGTAGGGTTGCATGGTATGTCCAGGCTGTGGCAAGGAACTCGCGGATACGGACACCCTTTGTAGTTCATGCGGCAGCTCACATTCGCCCGTATTGCCCTCTCACTCGAAAACACTCAAACAACCGTCTCGGAGATACTGCGGGGCTGCCGCGAGCCTTATCCTCGGCTTGCTTCCATTCCTTCCAGTGGGAAGATTGCTCGCCCTGGTTTTCCGTACCTGTTCTGCGACTCTTTCGCTCGGCGTATATTATTTTGACTTCGCGGCAGCGTTGCTCGCTATCATTCTTGGCCATCAGGCAAAGGCTTCCATCCGCCGGAGCGGGGGACGCCTCGAGGGAAAGGGAATGGCCATCGGCGGCCTGGTTTCAGGCTATCTGTGGCTGGCGGGCTCGATGATCGTCATCGCGATTTCCGCCTTCGTTGCCAATAGCCGCATCGCTGCAAACCAGGCATCGTCCCTGGGATCGCTTCGAACGATCAACACGGCAGCGATATCCTATGCCCAAACGTACCACCGTGGGTTTCCCCCGTCGCTCGCAGCCTTGGGGTCACCGAAGGCTGAAAGTCCCAATGCGAGTGTCCGGCCGAGCGAGAAGGGAGCAGACTTGATTGATGAGTATTTGGCTGCGGGAAGGAAATCAAATTACCGATTCACTTATTTAGCGGGGCCGGCCGATAGCACCGGAAAGATTCAGACTTATACGGTCCATGCCGACCCGATCGAACCCGGCAAAACCGGCAAATGGTACTACTTCACAGACCAGACCAACGTGATCCGAAGCGAAAGGGGCAAGGAAGCTAGCGAGAGCAGCACATCAATCGCTGGTCAATAATGGCCGATTGGGGAAGGAAAATTCACATGCCAATTGCAGTATTGAGACTCGGGGCTCCGAGAAAACCGAATGAAGGCTTGCGCGTGGGCACGGTTCGCAGGCCGCCACGGGGCGTGCCGAAGACGGAATTCGCCAAGCTTGACTTCTACGATGTATGGCTGCCCAATCTGGCGCCCAGCGCCGAGTTGGTGGCGTTCGCGCAACAATCGCGGGACGAGCGGTCGTGGAAAACGTTCGAGCGCAAATACCGTGCGGAAATGAACAAGCCGGAAGCGGCCAGAGTGCTTGATCTGCTGGCAGCGCTTTCCCATCACACCAGTTTCTCCGTGGGCTGCTACTGCGAGGATGAAGACCGGTGCCACCGCTCCAGTCTCAGGAGATTGCTCGCTGAGCGCGGAGCCGAATTCGCGACGTAGAGGGTAGCGCGGACCCCCCGCTTTCGGGGTCCGCGGCTCTTCTCTTGCAAATACCGCAAATCTCGAAGATGGCCGCTTGACCTTATGTACGGGACGCGAGTCGAGGGAAGAACCGCAGACCTCAAAGGCGGAGGTCTGCGCTACGATTGCTGTTTGCGCGGGGGCGCGGAGTGGATGGGTTCACCCATCAACGCGTGGGCGGCTTCCATCCAAGCTTCGGCCAGTGTGGGATGGGCGTGAATGGTGTGGGCAAGGTCGGCGGCAGTCAATTCCGCGCGAATCGCCACTGCCGCTTCGGCAATGATGTCCGTCGCGTGCGGACCGACGGCGTGCGCTCCCAGCAGTTGGTTCGTCTCAGCATCGGCTACCCACTTCACAAAGCCGATCGGCTCGCCGATGGCGAGCGCTTTCCCCAGTGCGCCCATCAAATATTTCCCCGTTTTGATTTTCCTGCCTTGCTGTTGAGCCTCCTGTTCGCCGAGGCCAACGGTGCCGATTTCGGGTGTGGTGAAGATGCAATTGGGAACCACGGTTTCGTTCTTGTGCAGGTACCGCCCACAAGCGTTTTCGGCGGCCACCAAACCCTGCGCAGTGGCGGCGTGGGCCAACAACGGACCGCCGGTGACATCGCCGATGGCATATAGGGTGGCGACGCGCGTTCGGCCGTAAGCGTCGACGTCGAGGAAGCCGCGCTCATTGGGGACAAGGCCAGCGTTTTCCAACTTCAATGAACTCGTCACGGGCTTGCGGCCCAGAGCTACGAGCAGCAAATCGGCCTCCAAATTTTCCTGGCCGGCCCGCCCGCGCACGCTGTGGTGGTCCGCGGTGATTTCTTCCAGCGTCACACCGGTCAGGATGCGGATGCCGAGCGTCTTTTCCATGTGGCGGCGCAACTCGCGGCGAACGTCCGCATCGACGACCGCCACGATATCCTCCAAAAGCTCCACCATCGTTACCTGCACGCCGAGTTGCGCCAACATGCACGCGAACTCGCAGCCAATGATGCCGCCGCCGAGAATCAGCGTAGTGGCCGGGAGCGCGCGCAGATTCAGAAATCCCCGGCTCTCCACAACTCGCTCGTGGCGGGGAAGAAAAGCAGGCATGGCGGAGGCCGCACCCGTAGAAATAATCGTCTTGCCTGCGTCCAGGATCACAGGCTCAGCGCCGGGATTGACAGCGTCCACCTGAATTCGATTGCGGCTCTGGAACGAAGCGCTGCCTTGAATCACCGTAACGCCATTGGCTTTGAGCAATTGCTTGATGCCGTTGCGGAGCTTTTGGACGATCTGGTCCTTGCGATCGGCCATCGCGGCATAATCAAAGGAGGCGTTCTCCACGCGCAGGCCCATCGCCCCTGCGGACTTGATGCGCGCGAACAACTCCGACGAGGCGATCAAGGTCTTGGTGGGAATGCAGCCCCAATTCAGGCAAGTGCCTCCCATCTCTTCCTTTTCCACCAGCGCCACGGAAGCGCCTAGTTGCGCCGCGCGGATCGCCGCAGGGTATCCACCGGGTCCCGAGCCAATCACCACTATATCGAACGCTGCCACAGGCTTATCTCCTCAAGGGTTTTTCGAATTGAGTTCAGGAAGCGCGCCGCCTGCGCGCCATCGATCAAGCGGTGATCGCTCGACAGGGTCATCTTCATCATCGTCCGGATCACGACTTGATCGTTTATCACCACCGGCTGTTTGGCGCCGCTCGAGACGGCCAGAATCGCGCTCTCGCCGGGATTGATAATTGCCGTAAAGTTCTCCACGTCCATCATGCCCAAATTGGAAATAGTAAACCTGCTGCCGGTCATCTCCGCCGGGGTAAGCTGGCCTGCACGCGCTTTCACGGTCAGCTCCTGCGCCCGGGTGTGAATTTCCGCGAGAGTCAATTCATTCGCCCGGCGGATGACCGGGACCACCAACCCTTGCTCGAGCGCCACGGCCAGGCCCAGGTCGATATTGCTGTGCCAGCGGATGCTCTCGCCGTCGGAGGTGCTATTGACGAGGGGAAATTGTTCCAGCGCGAGCGCCGCGGCCTTCACAATAAAGTCCGTAAGCGTGTACGACGTGCCCTGTGCCTTCCGCCCCGCCCTTAACGATTCCAGATCCGTCACATCGGCGGATACTGTCACAAAGAAATGCGGCGCGTGGGTGTAACTCTCCGTGAGGCGCTGGGCGATGATCTGCCGCATGCGCGTCATGGGCTTGGGCCGTTCCGCCAGGAGGCGCTCAATGTCGGCGACGGTGATCTGGCTGCCGCCTTCTTTCGGCGTCAGGGTCAGCAGATTAATTCCTTCGCGCGCCGCCATTTGTTTCGCGGTGGGGGTGATCCGCAGGCGGCTGTAACCTTGGGCCTCAAGGTACTGCTTCACGTCGCGCTCTACGATTCGCCCGCCGGGCCCCGTTCCCACAATAGGGGTTGGGTCGATGACGGATTCCCTGGCCAGCTTCGCGGCGCGGGGGCTGATTCGGAACAACTGCGGCTCGGCAGCGGCAGGTGCGGCGGGGGGTGCGACTGCAACGCCAGGGCCAGCGGAACCGCGGCTTCCCTCTCCTCCCTTGGGGAGATGTGAAGGCGGCGCAATCTCTCGGACCGGCTTGCCCGCTTCGGACTTCGGACTTCGGACTTCGGACGGGGGAATTGGAGCGAGTACAACTTCCGGAACCGGCTCGCCGGGGTCACCCACGAAAGCCACCGTTGCTTGTACGGGGACGGTCACTCCCTCTCCCGCAACGATTTTAAGGAGGGTGCCGGCATAGAAGCTCTCGACCTCCAGCAGGGCCTTGTCGGTCTCGATTTCGAAAAGAACGTCGCCCTTGGCGACAATATTGCCCACTTGCTTGCGCCAGCGAACGATGGTGACCGTCTCTTCCGATTGCCCTAATTTGGGCATGATTACAGCTTTAACCATACCGATGTTTCCTTTCAGGAGCCAGAAGTCGGTAAACGGTAGACGGTAGACGGGATACAGGGCCGCAGCACCCCTGTCTGCCGTCTACCGTACGCCGTCTAATACAAAATACCCTTCGCCGCCGCGAGAATGTCCTCGACGCGTGGATAGAAGACCGCTTCCAGCACGTGCGATTGCGGGGCGATGCCGTTCTTCGCGCCCACGCGCACCACCGGCGCGTCGAGATAATCAAAGGCCTGGTGCTGAATCGTCGATGCGACCTCGCCGGTGAAACTGCCCAGGCTCACGGCCTGGCTGACCACCACGCAGCGCCCGGTCTTCTGCACCGACATCAGCACGGTCTCCATGTCGAGCGGCACCAGGCAGCGGAGGTCCACCACCTCCGCGTTTACGCCCGATTCATGCTGCAAGCGAGCGGCGGCTTTCAAAGCCAAGGGCACGGCCGGACCATAAGCGACCAGAGTGATATCGCTGCCCGCGCGCTTTACATCCGCAACGCCCAGGGGCACGAGATATTCCTCATGCGGCACAGGTCCCTTCTCGTTGTAAAGCCCCTGCGACTCGATAAACATAATCGGGTTGTTGTCGCGAATGGCGGATTTCATCAGGCCCTTGGCATCGTACGCGGTAGAGGGATAAACCACGTAGAGCCCGGGAACGTGCACCACGGTCGACTCCAAAGTTTGCGAGTGTTGGCCGCCGTACCCTTTTCCCGCGCCCACCGATACGCGCAGCACCATGGGCACTTCCACCTGAGCTCCCGACATGTAGTGCCACTTGGCCGCCTGGTTGCCCACCTGATCGCCCGCCATCAAGAGAAAATCCATGTACATCAATTCCACCACCGGCCGCAGACCGATCATGGCCGCGCCCACCGCCGTCCCGCAGATGCACGCTTCGGAAATGGGAGCGTTGAAAACGCGTGCGCGGCCAAACATTTCAAGCAAACCCTTGGAGAGCTTGAACGCCCCACCGTACTCGGCTACATCTTCCCCATAGAAGATGACGCGCGAATCGCGGAGCATCTCTTCGATCACGGCTTCCTTGATGGCGTCACGGTAGGTGATTTCGCCATTGACCCGCTTGATGGGAGGTAGTGGTTCAAGGACCTCCACCTGGGCAAACTCGGGCGGCACCTTCTCCACAGAGGTGTCGGTGTACATGTACTTGATGACGTCCGCGGGGGGAGGGTCGGCAGCTTGCGCGGCGCGAACGGCCGCCCGCGCATTGCGCTCCCGCACCTTCGCTTTCAGAGCGGTAATCCCTTGCTGAGCCATAACCCCGCAATCCAAAAGCTGCTGTTCAAAGGTGGTGATGGGATCGACCTCTTTCCAGGCTGTCTCTTCGTCGCGCGTGCGATATTCGTTGCGCGGGTCGCTTAGTGAGTGGCCGAAGTAGCGGTAAGTGTCCACGTCGAAGAAGTAAGGCCCTTGTCCTTCCCGGCAGCCCTGTGCCGCCCGCAGGACGGCGTCGCGTGTGGCCAGCACATCCATGCCGTTGATAATTTCCGCGTGCATGCGGTTGTCGGCAAAGCCGGCGGCGCGCTGGGCCAGATGGGTGACGCCGGTCACTTCGTTGTCGGACCGGCCGGTCATGGCATAATGATTGTTGAGAACGAAAAAAACAATCGGCACACCGAAGGGCCGGTCACCGGCAAATTCGTTGGTAAATTGCGCCTGGGCCGCCCAGTTCAGCGATTCCAGAACCACCCCGTTGTTGTAGGCGCCATCCCCGGCAAAGCAACACACTACGCCGCCGTTTTGCAGGTAGCGCAAACCCATCGCCGCGCCAGTGGCGATCGGCACGCCGCCGCCTACAATGGCGTTGGCTCCCAGATGGCCGACCGTGAAGTCCGCAATGTGCATGCTCCCGCCGCGACCCCGGCAATAGCCATCCTCTTTGCCGAAGAGTTCCGCGATGGTGCGGTAGACGTGTTCTTCCAAAGCTTGATTGAGAAGCTCCTCACGGCCCACTACGCTCGAGTGCGGAAGACGCTTCCGCAATTGCTCATCCCCCATGTCGCGAAGGGCGCAGCATCCGCGCGCGAGGCTGTCTCCGTGGCCGCGGTGCGTGCTGGTAATGTGATCCTTCAGGATCAGGGCGCTGCACGCTCCCACGGAAGCTCCTTCCTGCCCTATGGAGACGTGCGTGGGACCGCGGTAATTGAAACCCGCGAGCGGCTCGTAGGCGCCGGACCGCACCGTTACGATCATCTCCTCCAACTCGCGGATCATGAGCATGTCTTCCAAAAGCCCGGTGGCCATGGCGCGATCGATGCGCCCCGCACCGAGTTCACTCTGGAGGTTTCCCTGGAAACGAAACGCGGGAATCGATCCGCAATCGATCTCAAAGGGAGCGAATTGAGGTCTTGAATCTTGCAAATAAGCTGGCGTCATTGTTTCTCCAAGAGTGATCGAGGTTCGTGACTCGGGACACGTGGCTTGGGAATCGTGGTGTCGGCGAGGTTGCAATTCGAGGAATTCCATTGTCCGAAGTGCACCGAATCGCAAATTGACCACGTATCCCGTATCCCGTGTCCCGTGTCCTGAGGTGGTCACGCAATCACAACTTCCATTCCCTGCCTGCGCAGTTCCTTCGATAGTTTTCGGTCGATCTGACTATCGGTAATGAGCACGCGGACTTTCTCCAGCCGGCCCGCGCGGGTGAAGGAAATCTTGTGGGCTTTGCTGCTGTCGGCAAGCAGGATGATCTCTCGCGCGTGTTCCATCACCAACTCTTTGGTATAAGCTTCGGTAGGGTCGGTCGTGGTAAGGCCTTCCTCAAGGGTTAGGCCGATGGTTCCCATAAACGCCTTGTCCACATGGAGCTCCTGAATCATGAACCGCGTGAGCGGTCCCACCGTAGTCTGGGCAAGGCGGCGCAGTTCCCCCCCCACCAGAATCAGGCGCGGTCCTCTTCCCGCCAGTTCGACCGCCGCGCGCAGGGAATTGGTCACAATCGTGATGTTCGAGCGATCTTTCAGGAGGCGCGCCAATTCCAAAACCGTGCTGCCACCATCCAGATAGATCGTGTCATTGGGCTTGATGTACGTCGCCGCGGCCTCAGCGATGCGCCGCTTTTCCGCCGCGGCGACAGAGGTTTTGTCGTCAAACAACGGCTCATCGAGGCGGCCTCCGGTGCTGACGGCCCCCCCATAGACCCGCCGCACCTCTCCTAATTTCTCCAGTTCGCCCAGGTCGCGGCGGATAGTGGCCGCCGAAACGCCGAGTTGCCCGGTGAGCTCCTCTACGCGCACCACCCGGTCCTGGCCGAGAATGTCGCGGAGTTGCTCCAACCGTTTCGGCGCCAGGTCCTTGGATTTAGCACTCTGCATCGAAGAAACCGTCATGCTCAATCGTGATTGATTATATGAAGATTCTATGCGAAGTCAATCACATTCGTGCATGGTCCGTTGTCCTTCGGCAATGCCGTAGACTTGTATGCAGATGTGAGGGATTACAAGGACCTACAAGTTTGGAGGGTGGAACCGGGCAGAGTTTCGGCGCAGGGCGGACACTCCGGGCAAGCAGGAAAGCAATCAGTCCGACGCTGCTCCGGGACGAAATCGGAGCCGCGCCAACTGGCAGGTGCAGCGCCATGTAACTCGCGCCCAGCGCGCCATACCGCGCAACGATTGTGTGCCGCCGCGCCGTGGCAGGTGCTGAACGCGAACTTCCGTCACGCGGAAGCGCAGCCTTCGCGCCAAAATCGAGACCATCACCATGGGGATAAACGCATCCTCAGGGACACGCTTGAGCACGGCTGCCAGGGCATCGCGCTGCATGAGTTTGAACGGACAATTGGCGTCGGAAATCCACGCCTGCCAAAGGAGCCAGTTGACCACGCGCATCAGATTGGTCACCACCAGGCGGAAGGCGCCGTCCTGCCGTTTCTCCCGGACCCCGAACACAAAGTCATATTGATCGCGCAATTGCCAGAGCCGCCAAAAGTCGGATGGACGATGCTGACGGTCGCTGTCGGTCTGAAATACGAATTCGCTGTTCACTTGGCTGAACCCGAATAGCAGGGCCTTCCCGTGGCCGACATTCACGTCGCGATGGATGAAGGTGAGGCCGGGCAAGGTTGCAGCAAGTTGGCCCAACACTTCGGGAGTGGCGTCGGTGCTGGCGTCGTCAATCACCAGTAGGCGGGACCCGGGTATTTTGGCGATGACCTCATCGTGCCACTCCGTAACAGCCGCGGCGATGATGTCCGCCTCGTTGTGCGCGGGCATAAGGACGGTCAACACTTGTTCTGTGGCCCTCGGGACGGCGCCAGGTTTTGCGGCCTCGAGACGATTGTCGGGGTTTGTCTGATTCATCCGTTATCCGCCGGTAAAACCCAAGTTGAATTTGCCAGGCCGAATGCCCATGCTTTGATCACCAAAATGAGAAACATCATTGTCATACTTCCAACAGCAAGAGTCATTGCTTTTCTCGCGATGTCCTGGGCGGAGAGCGCAACCGGGTCCGACCGGCCCGCCTGCTTCTGTTGAACGACGAGCAGGGCCCAGGCCAAAATCTGGCCGCTGAGGATCGCGACGTAGTAAACCCTGTTGAAGGGGAGACTAAAGATGCCGCCCGGAGAACCAAACAAGACAATCATCGAAGTTCCGATCAAAGCCCATATCGGCCAGCTCGGGTAGAAAATCGCGCACGCGAGCATGGGCAAGGCAAAATAGTAATCATTCAAAGCGGGCGAGGCCGCGAACATCACCAGAAGATACATCGGGAAAAGTTCGCATCCACCTCGCCCCACCTTAATGCCGGCGGCCATCAGCACGGCCATCCAAATCAACGAGAGGAGAGACGTCTCCGTGCGGGAGACTATCCAAAGGTGGTGAGAGGCTGCGAGGAGGTGAGGAACGGAGAAGTACAACCTGGAGCGATAAAGGAAGACGTGCTGCAAAATCCCCGCGCGCGATAACGGATCGACTGCCCAGGGCAGGAACGAGAGGCCGAAGAGTGCGTAGGCGATCGCCCCGTACGCCAGGCGTTTTCGCAAGCTTCCCAGCTTTGACCAAAAGAGCAGCCATAACGGAAACAAGAAGAAAATGTGTTTGATGATCAGTGACAGGCCCAGCAATCCGGCGGATGGCAGGATGCGGCGCCACCGGGTGTTGCCCTCGCGAACCAGCAGCCACGCCGCGAGGCCAGCGAGCATGGCGAAGTTATCGAATTGAGAATAAGAGCCGGTTAGGATTACGGTGACCGGGCAGCAAAGGAAGAAGACTCCCGCGCCGTACCGGTACTTTGTGGCCAGAAGTGCGGCCAGGGCCACGTCCACAACAGCCAGGAAGGCGGCGATGTAGAAGTGAAAGATCTTGCCTCCAATGGCCGGAAGCAGGTCGGAAATCTGCCTGATGCCTGCCAGGAAGAATGCCCAAAGCGGGGCGTAATTGTAGTACTCCGTGTTCGCGTAGACGCTTTTCCCATGCAGGACAAGAGAAGCCACAAGATTATAAGAGCCCACATCATAATCGCTCCACTGTCTTGCCAGGACCAACTTCAGCGCGATCGAGGCGAGGGCCGCCACCGCAAAGAGGGTTTTCTTTCGCCGCTCGATTTTCGCCTGAGCCAGCAGATACACCGCGCCGCCGGCGTTCAAAAGTAAGCAGCAAGCTACGAGGGTGATATACACGCCGGCATTATAGTTGAGGGACAGCGAGACAGGGAATGGAACGAAAGTAACATTGAACGAATGTAACATTTTTGAATTGCTTTACAGGGGGGTTCTTGACTATATCTATGATGAAAGGTACGGAAAACCCGAAGTCTGCCACACCGAATTGTTCGATTGCCTGCATTGGGAGCTTCGCCCGATGCGCAAGCTCATCCTGGATTGGATGGATACCCATTTGGTGAAACCCACGGAGAGTTAATCCCTACTATATATAGGGGTTAACCCCACTCATAACCCCGAAATATTGTGGTTTTCCCTTTACAACATTCAGTCGATATGGTAATTGTCTTTTGAAGCTGTGGGGTCATCGCGCCAGCGCTCGCCGTACCAGGGGGCGTTTGGGCTGGGCCGAATGTATTTTGGATTTTTGGATTAAAGGTCCCGTGCGCTCTTCAATCCAAAATCGCAAATCCAAAATCCAAAATTGATGAGGATGTGATTTGTACAAGCTGAAGAGACTCGAACTGCTCGGGTTCAAATCCTTCGCCGACCGATCGCGGCTGGAATTTGCTGATGGCATTGCCGCCGTGGTGGGACCGAATGGTTGCGGAAAGTCGAATCTTTCCGACGCCATTACGTGGGTGCTGGGTGAACAAAGTGCACGCCTGTTGCGCGGCGAGCGCATGGCGGACGTCATTTTCAATGGTACAGGTACCCGCCCCCCCACGGGAATGGCCGAAGTCAGCATGACCCTGGTGAATCCCGAATACAACGAGGCGGGTGTAGCGGAAGAAGTAGAGCCCATCCCGGAAAGCGAGCCTGCCGCCGAGGAAACCGCAGGCTTCGAGCCGGAAAACTCCGGCAACGGCAATGGGCATGGCAACGGGAATGGCAACGGCGCCAAGCCAAGCAAATTCCGCCACCGATCCGGTGAGATCACCGTGACGCGCCGGCTTTTCCGCTCGGGTGAAAGCGAGTATTTGATCAATGGCGACGCCTGCCGCTTACGTGATATTCAGGACCTTTTTATGGGGACAGGCCTGGGCCCGGAGTCTTATGCCATTATCGAGCAGGGGCGCATCGGCCAAATCCTGAGTTCGAAACCCTACGACCGTCGCCTGATTCTGGAAGAAGCCGCCGGCGTTTCCAAATTCAAAACTCGCAAACGCCTGGCAGAGGCCAAACTGGAATCCTCGCGGCAGAACCTCGCGCGCATTGCGGACATCCTGGAAGAAGTCGTGAAGCAAGTGAACTCGCTCAAGCGCCAGGCTTCCAAGGCGCGGCGCTACCGCGAACTTCATGAGGAGTTGCGCGGTCGCCTGAAGAGTGTCCTGGTATCCCGCCTAAAGGCCCTGGAGGTTGAATTCCAGCGGTTGCACGCGGAACTCGCCCGGGTGAACGAATCCTGCCTCGCGGCAGTCCAAGAATTGGAGGCGTTGGAGCGCGAGCAGAAAGACGCCACGAAGCGTTATGAAGATCTGGAAGATCATCTCACCGAGTGCCGCGAGCGTTTGTCCCGGGGCAACCTTGAGCGCGAACGCTTGCTCTCGCGCCTGGAGCAAGTGAAGCAGCAGGCCGGAAACGTGGAGGCGCGCACGGAGGAAGCCGCGCGCGAAAGCTCCGAGCTCCAGGCCCAGCTTGCTACTCTCGAGCAGCAGACGGCTGAGCGCACCCAGGAAGTGGAGAAATTGCAGCAGGAATTTGCGGCAGCAAAGGACACACTGGCCGATGTCGTGATGCGCCAGGAGGATCTGAACTTCCAGCTCGGCGCCGCCGAACAGGACGTGGAAACTTGCCGTCAATCGCTCATGGCGGTCGTCAGCCATGCGGCGGAGCTACGCAATCAACTCGTGCAAGCAGAGGAGGCGGGCCTGGCTCGCGACCGCCAGGCGGCTCGCACCGATGCGGAGAAGTCCCGCATCGAGGCTGAGCACACTGGGCTGGCCACAGAGCTGGAGGCCTACCTTTCCGAGCATCAGCGCGATGCCAGCACGCTCGCGGAGTTGGCGGAATCGGTGTCTCAAACCACCCGCGACCTGGAACAGGCACGCGGCGAGGAAATCTCCTTGCGCTCGCGGGTCGAATCCCTGCACCGGGAGTATTCCGGCAGCATGGCCCGCAAAGAGGCGCTGGAGCAGTCCCTGGCGCACCACGCCTACAGTACAGAGAGTGTGCGACGCCTGCTTTCCGGCGAGATCCCGATGAACGGGCACCCGTTCCAGCCCGTGGGATTGCTGGCTGATTTTGTGGAAGTCTCGCCGGGTTACGAAGAAGTGGTTGAGGAATTCCTGAAGCAGGAGCTGGAGTGCGTGGTGGTGGAACAACATGCGCAGGCACGATCTGGAATTGCCTTGTTGCAGAGCCAAGGCACGGGACGCTCCACCTTTTTCGTGACCCACTTGCCTTCCAGCGGGCACTCGCGCCAAGCGAGCAATTCGCCCGTTCGCACTGAGCCCGGGGTTGTGGCGGCGGTCCGGGAACTGGTGCGCTTCGGATCGAAGCTGGGTTTAAATGGCGATGTGGTTCTACCGTCGCTCGCGAATGCCTACATGGTGGAAGATGATGCCGCTGCCGAACGCCTGGCGAGCGCATACCCCGACTGCCACTTTCTGACAGCGAAAGGTGAGCACTACCATCATCGTATGGTTTCAGGCGGCAAAGGTTCGAGCGCCGGGCCCCTGGCCTTGCGGCGCGATTTTCGCGAACTGGAGCGGCGAACGGCGGAACTCGAAACGCAGATCAGGTCGAGCGAGGCCGCTCTGGCCGACGCCGAGGCGCAAGTAAAACATCTGGATGCGCAACTGAAGAGCCTGACGGGCAGCAAAATGGAAGCGGAGAAGAAAGCCGTTGTCGCCGATGAGAAGCTTCGCCAGACGCGCGAGAGCTGCGACCGCACGCGGCGTCAGCTCGATACGCTCCTCGCGGAGGCCGCCGTACTCGAGCGCGAGCGCTTGAGCGTGGAGGAACGCCAAGCTAACTTGCGCGCCGGCCTGGAAACCGCCGGCGCCGCCAAGGGACAACGTGAAGAGGCAATTACCCTGGCCGCCCACCTGGCGCGCGAACTCCGCGCGGGCTTGGATCGGCTAGCTCAGGATATCGCCGACGCCCAATCGGCGGTCCGGGCTCTGGAGGAAAGAACCCGCGCGGCAGAGGCGGAAGCAGCGCGCCTGGGAGCAGCGGCGCAGGATTTTCACAACCGCCTGGCACGGCTCGCCCAACAAACGGAAACTTGGCAGCAAGAGCGCCAGCGCCTGGAACAAGAGAACGAATCCCACCAGCTTCGCCTGCACCAACTTCAACTCGAACTGGAAGCGGCGCGCATTGAGCTTCAGACCCTTGAGGAGGAATCCCGCAAGGTGCGAACCGAGCGCGATAATTTGGGCCCGCGTGTAGACCAGGTGAGGGCGGAACTTGAGGCCCGGCGCCAAAAGCGCTCCGAGGCGGAGGTGGCGCTCGCGCGCGCGGAATCTGTTTACGCCCATCACTCGCAGCAATGCCGCGATGAATTGAACACCGACCCTGCCACCCTCCTGGCGGAATGGGCGCCCGAAGCGGTTCTGGCCGGGGATGCCCTGCAAGTTGCGGAAGAGGAATTGCGTCAACTGAAGACGCGCATTGAGAATCTGGGGCCGGTTAATATGATGGCTCTCGAAGAACTCCAAGAAGCGGAAGAGCGGCTAACCTTCCTCGACACGCAACGCCAGGACCTGCTCTCTTCCATAGAGGACACCGCGCAGGCCATCCGGGAAATCGACCAAGTCTCTCGTCAGCAGTTTTTGGAAGCGTTCAAAGCCATCAACGCCTACTTCGCGGAATCGTTCCGGGTCCTGTTTGGGGGCGGCATCGGGGAAATGCGATTGGCTGATGAAAACGACGCCGATAGCGGAATCGACGTCGTGGCGCAGCCCCCCGGAAAGCGCCTGCAAAATGTGCTGCTGCTTTCCGGCGGCGAGAAGGCCCTGGTCGCTCTTGCCTTGCTCATCGCCATCTTCCGCTATACACCCAGCCCCTTCTGCGTTCTCGATGAGGTGGACGCGCCGCTGGACGAATCGAACGTCGATCGGTTCACTCGCATGATCCAACAGATGAGCCGCCACACGCAGTTCATCCTGATCACGCACAGCAAGCGCACCATGGAGATCGCGCAAATCATGTACGGCGTCACCATGGAAGAGCCGGGCGTCTCGAAACTTGTGTCCGTACGCTTTGATGCGTTCACCCGCGACCCTGTCGGGACGACGGCCTGAGAGCTTCGCCGCGCGCATGCGATTGTCCTCCCGCTCGCACTTTCGTGGTCATAAGGCGGCCATGATTGAGCTGCGCTTTCGATTATGATTCTGTAAGTTTATTTCTAGATCACGGAATGGTCACGGCAGTTTCGTTCGAGGCTGCACTCAGGGTAGTATCACTGGGACCTACCGTCCTCAGCACATAATAGTACGTTACTCCAGCCTTCACATTCGCGTCGACATCGGTGGTACCGCTAATCGGCGTGGAATTCAGCGGCGTGGAACTCTCCCCGCCGGAAGTCGTCCCCCGGTACACGTTATAGCCCGTGACTCCGGGGGTCGTGCTCGCAACCCAAGACAGAATTACGTCCAGGATTCCGGTGCCCGCCAGGCTCACGGACTGCGGGCTGCCGCTGACATTGTCAGTGACGCTCAGCGAGGCCGTGCAGGCGCCGATGATCGAGGGTGTAAACAAAATGGCGATGGTGCATTTGCCCCCCGCCGCCACCGAGGTACCGCAAGTGTCGGCTTCAGTGAAATCAGTGGCATTGGCTCCGGTAAAGGCTATCTTCGAGATGCTCAAGCTCGCGCTGCCCGTGTTGCTGAGAGTGATGACTTGAGAGGAGCTGATCACGTCCCACGGCTCGTTTCCAAACGAAAGGCTGGAGGGTGAAAGGCTGGCCACGGCGCTGGCGCTCCCCCCGGTCCCCGAGAGGGTAACACTCTGCGGGCTACCGGTAGCGTCGTCGGTGACCGTGACGGCGGCGGTGCGAGATCCATTCGCGGTGGGTTTAAATGTCACACTGATTGTGCATTTGGCTCCTGACGCAACGCTGGACCCACAATTATTCGTCTGGGCAAAGTCGCTGGCATTGGCGCCTGTGAGCGCGATGCTGGAGATGGTTAGTGCCCCGTCGCCAGAGTTGGTCAGGGTGAAGGACTGAGCTGTACTAGTCGTTTGGACAGCTTGGTTTCCGAACGTCAAGCTGGTGGGGGAGAAACTCACAGCCGCACGGCTTGAGGGACTGGCCGAAGACGCACTGCTAGCGCCGGTCCCGGAAAGACTTATTGTCTGGGGACTGCCGGCGGAGTTGTCCAAAATGCTGAGAGTTCCCGTTCGCGTTCCTTTCGCTGTGGGAGAAAAAATTACACCGATTGTGCAGATTTTACCAACCGCGAGGTTCGCCCCGCAGTTGTTCGTCTGAGTGAAGTCACCGTTGACGGTGATGCTCGAAATCATCAGGGTCCCGCTACCGGTATTGGCCAGAATGACTGTCTGCGCGCTGCTAGGACTCTCAAGCGGCTGACTTCCAAAGCTCAGACTTAGTGGAGACAAGGTCGCAGAAGGAGAGTCAAGCAGTGCGGAAAGAGGTTTCGTTGCACCCCCGCCGCAGGAAACGGATAATGTTATTAGTTGGACGCAGGCCGCCAATGCCATGACGGCGTTCATCCGCGGTCGCACGATCATGCAGTTTAGCCTGTAAAGTATTTTTAGCGCACGTCTGCTACCACTCTCATGTCAAACTCTCAACTCCCACGTTTTTTCACTGACTCGGTCGGGGCAAGGGTTAGCACGCAAGACGGTCTCTGCGGGTTCGTTCGAGTTCGCGTTCAAGGGTGTTACCCAAAGCTACGGCCATCACCACACCGTCGGACCTCGCCACCGCCGTAACATTCTTGTCCAGGTGTGTGGGACCAGTCATCGGCGTGGAATTCAACGCTGCGGAATTTTCCTCAAGGAGGGTAGCCTTTCGCGCGATGTATCCGGTTTAGCACCTACAATCAGACGTTTATCCGCAGCCTGTAAAGGCCCCGCTGGAAGCATTGGCAATTCTCGGGCCTGAAAGCCCGGCTCTCCTTACGAGATTCACACTACCGTGTCAAGCCACTATTGCACACTCGCTTTTCATGCGGACCTGCTGGACTCCAGATGATGTGTGGTTAGGTGACTCCCACCCAGTAATTAGTGGTCCGCCCTCCAAAAAATTCACCATGCTTTTTCCGTTGACAACTTTTCGCGTTGCTTTAGAATGACTGGGCTCTAGACGAAAACAATGCCCTTAACAAGACAATCAGTTTTGCTCGAAACGATTCTGTCCGGTGTCAAGCTTTTTTCGCGAGGAAAGGTCCGGGATGTTTATGAGCTCGGCGACAAGTTGCTGGTCGTCGCCACCGATCGCCTGTCTGCGTTCGATGTGGTGATGCGTGAAGGCATACCGGACAAGGGCCGGGTGCTGACTCAGCTTTCCTGCTTCTGGTTTAATCTCATCCAGGAAGAGATTCGGCATCATTTTATTACGGCCAAAGTGGCCGACTACCCTCCGGAGCTGCAACCCTTCGCGGACCAACTGGAAGGGCGCTCGATGCTGGTTGAGAAGGCGCAGACTTTTCCCATCGAATGCGTGGTGCGCGGTTATTTGGCGGGGTCAGGCTGGAAAGAGTATCGCAGCACGGGGCGCGTGTGCGGCATCAAGCTCTCCGCCGGCCTCGAAGAGGCATCGCGCCTAGAAAATCCTATCTTTACGCCTGCCACCAAGGCGCAAACCGGCCACGACGAAAACATCACGTGGGACGAAATGGCCGCGCATGTGGGGATAGTGGCTGCAGAAATGCTGCGCGAATTGAGCTTACGCCTCTACCGAAAGGGTCGCGAGTTCGCAGAGAGCCGGGGCATCATTATTGCCGATACCAAGTTTGAGTGGGGGCTTAAGGACGGTCAGATTATCTTGATCGATGAGGTGCTAACGCCCGACTCATCGCGATTTTGGCCCATGCACGATTATGCGCCTGGCAAAGCCCAACCTTCGTTTGACAAGCAGTTCGTCCGCGACTACCTGGAATCACTCCACTGGAATAAACAACCTCCGCCGCCTCCCCTGCCGGCCGAGGTGGTGGAGAAAACGAGTGAGAAATACCGCGAAGCTTACCGCTTACTGACAGGAGATTCCCTCCGCTAGGCGAGTGTGCCGTAGTTTGCGAGCGCGTCATGGGCACATGGAATTGGCTGGATTGCATTCTTGCCGCTATTGTCGTGGCTTCCATTGTAGCGGCCATCATGAAAGGGTTTGTCCAGGAATTGATCGCCCTGGCGTCGGTGGTGGTCGGCCTGGTCGTGGCGGCCGTCGGGTATAACCGCGCCGCGATTTGGTTCGAGGATCTTACCAAGTCGCACGAAATCGCCCTCGGCTTGGGGTTCCTGGTTTTATTCGTGGGCACGCTGCTATTGGGGGCGCTGGTAGGAGTAGCGGCACGGAAGCTCATTAAGTCCGCAGGAATTGAGTGGTTCGACCGTTTCTTGGGCGGAATCTTTGGTTTGGTGCGTGGAGTCTTGGTCGATGCGATCCTGCTCATGGCCATGTTGGCCTTCGCGATCAAACCGGACGCCGTGCAGCAATCGGCTCTGGCGCCCTATGTGACCACGGGGACGCGCGTCGTCGCCCTCGTCATGCCGGCAAATCTGCGCGCCCAATTCCAAGCTGGCTTTGATAAATTCCGTGAGGCGCTCATTCCGGGCGGCAAGGGATCAGAAAAACAACAACCCGCCAGTCCCACGAATTCCTATTGATCGGAGTGTTACTGTGAAAGACCAACTCGAATCCCTCATAAATCAAATGATTGACCGCGGGATTCTTTATACCGATGCGGTTGCAGAATTTGAAAAGAAGTTCATCAAACGGATGCTGGAAAAGAACAACGACAATCATTCCAAGGCTGCCGTGGCTCTCGGCATTCATCGTAATACCCTAAGCCGGAAGGTGGAAGACTTGGGCCTCGACCATCGGCCGAAGCGCCGGGCGCAGGTGGTCGCCCGCTGATCCCGTCGGCATCTCACACGAAAATCCCAATCCCCAGCGGCCGATTCTTGTAGCGGCGGTCGATGACCGCCGGTTTTTGCTTCAAGACGTGACACGGGCGTCCGCAGCTGTGAAATTATCGAATTCTGATTTTTTCGGCCTCGTGCTTTGATCAGCTTACAGACGAAGAAATCCGATTTTTTCAGTTATTTCATAGCTTCTCCCGCCCGTGTAAAGACAAGGCCGAGAGGGCCTTGCCACAATGCATGGGTTCTTTGACGGGAAATAATACAGGTGGGTCGAGGCAGGGTCAGCGGGCAGCGCCGGCGCCCTGCCTCACGAAATTCAGTTGCTCGTCGGCTTATGTGTCGTATGGTGAACTGTTGGCTTCGGCTTAGTTGACGGTTTGTCCGGGAGGTCCGAAGTAACCGCACCTACCAGGGTCAAAATCAGATTAGGCGTCGCCGTGTAAGAATCCGCCGTTCCTTTGAACGTCACCAGATCCCCCTTTTGCAGGTTCTTGACGTTGGGCTGGCTCGAGTCCTTTAGTTCGATATCGTATCCGTCTGCCGATTTCGTGCTGTCAAGCATGACGATATGGACGAGATAGACTTCCGGGTCGGTTCCCTTTTCCACACTCGCTACCGTGCCGCCAAGCCCTATGGATTGACCTTTCACACCATCCCACGTCTTCTGGGCTGTTTCGCCACCCAACTTCAGAGGGTAGGTCAGGGTGTTAAATGCATCGACCATGTTATTCCCTGTAGGCTTTGGCGCCTCGGCATGCGCGACCTTAAATCCGTCAGGCGGGTTGGGGGAAGCAGCGGCTTGCGTCATGATGTCGGAGAGTCCCGTATCGGTCCCACGGTAATTCACATAAGTCTGTTTTAGATATTTCTCCCACGGGTCCGCATTGGGGTCTTTTCCGGCCTTTGCCAAATCCACGGCGCGCGCGTAATACCAGACGGCGTGATCGTAATCCGGGGGCGAGGAGTAGAGATAGGCGAGGCCCATCCAATAGATTCCGTACCAACCACTGGGATTATCGTCAGTTGCCGCCTTCAGGGCAGTAATTGCATTCGGGTAGTCCTTTTTCTGGAGGGCCGCAAACCCGATGCAACTGTTGAATACGGAGCGAAAATCCTTCACCGCTGTCTGAAACTGCTCATCGGTAGCACCCGCGGGCTTCTGAAGCTTTTGCAGGACCTCCAACCCATGGTGGGCGTCGCTGTCGGCGCGCGAGAGCGCCGAGGTAGCGTCGGCTTGGTCAGGCTTGTAAAGAAACGGAAAGGTGAAACTCAAAAAACGGAGGGCCGGGAGGTTGTCAGGATTGGCCTGAAGCGATTTTCTGCCAGCATCCAACGCCTTGTCCATCTGGTTCGTCTGCTGGTAGGTCTGCATTTCCACTAGATAAGCCTGATCTTTGAAATCTGAGTTTGCGTACTTCTGAAGAAACGCCTCTGCCAAAGAGATCTTCTTATTCGGGTCTTTCTCGGTCGCCATGGCGTTGAAGGCGTCATATTCGTCCCGACTCTTCCATTGCGGGCCTGCTGCCGCGGCCTGAGCTGGCGCCTGCATGCGGTTCACGAGGGTCAGATTGACGGAGCGGCCGGAGTGGTTTGTGACCCCGGCGGCAGCGGCGCCAGTCGAAAGGCAGACCAGCATAGTGAGAGTCCAAAGCGCAGTGGTTTTCTTCATTGCAAATCTACCTCGATATTGGGATGGTGAATCGTTGGTGACCTGGGCGCACCCGTTCTCAGAACTTCTAGAGGCCCATGGGGCCTCCTGCACTAGAACTGCTCGTCGAATAACCTGTAATCCATCGGATGTCCCCTTCCAAATATCAATTCTCGATGGACTTTTCAAGTAAAATCTCACTTCGCGACCCAACCCATTTTCCCGCTTACTTGGATGCTAATACCGCACCAAGTGTCTCCCCACCATCTAACCGCGCTGTTGTTCCCCTGACGCAAGGGTTTCCGGCTTGGTGAATCGCCCTTCGCCCCCCAAGACGAAACCCGCCAGGGCTGCACAGTCTCCCTTGCGATGCGACCCTATCCCTTCTAGAATCGGCTTCTGATGGGCGACTTCTCCCCTCATGATGAAGGCTTACGCCAGCGGGCCGAACGGGCCGCCGCCGTTTCATCACGCGAGGAAATTGAAAGCTTCTTCCATGAAACCGCCAAAGCAGTGTTGATGGAGTTGGCGCGCAATCCCCATTTGCAGGAACGCGACCTGCTCCGCCTGCTCGAGCGCAAAGACCTGGCGCGCGAAGTCGTTAGCGAACTTGCTCGCCACCGCGAAGTCCGCCACAGCTACAGCGTCCAACTCGCCTTGGTGAGGCACCCCAAGACGCCGCGTCTGATTTCTCTGCCCCTCATGAAATTCCTTTATATCTTCGACCTGCTGCGTGTGGCGCAAACTCCTGGTGTCGCCGCCGACGTCAAGATCATCGCGGAAGAGACCATCCTCAAGAAGATTGAGGGCATGCCGCGCGGAGAAAAAATTGCTCTTGCCCGGCGTGGCACTGGACGTCTTGCCGCCAGTTTCCTTTACAGCCCCGACCAGGAATTGATTCGCAACGCCCTCGATAATCCCTTTCTGACTGAGGGCCACTTGTTGAAGGTACTCGCCCGCGACGGCCTGCCCCCCGCCGTTTTGCAACAACTGGCCCAGCACCCACGATGGTCGCATCACTATCATTTACGTCTTGCCCTCATTCGCAATCCACTGACACCCTTCGCCCGAGTGCTCGCTTTTCTCCCCGACATGGCGGTTGCTGACCTGCGAGACATTTGCCTGGACCACCGCATGCCCCAGCCCGTGCGCAAGTACATCGAGGCATATTGCGTCGCGCGCTTGAATAAGCAACGCCCTGCTCCACCCCGGGAATGACTTCCTAGATGCTTCCCCAGCTGCCGAAAAACTCGTCGGCGCAGGTCTTCCTCGCGAACCAAGCGGACTTAAGGGGAACTCTAGAAGAATCTCATAAGCGCTTGAAAATGCCCAGTGCAAAATTCTCCCGTGCAAAATTCTTCCGGGTTCCTGGGTGTGCGACATAAAAGTGAAAGCGGAGACCCCTGGATGTAGCGCCACTGGATGTAGCGCGGGCGAGACGCCCGCGCTACATCCGCTTTTTCACTTTGTATGCTGCACACCCCAGCTTTCTCCACCACTACCATTTCCCTGGGAAGCGCGCTAAGATACTTGCGTGCTGCGGGCACTTGGGAAGGCCTCTGGGGCAGACCCTTCTGTCGCCCGCTGCCATCCGTCAACTGACAGATGGTGGCTTGACGGTGGTTCTTCCCGTCCTGGCAACGACGTCATCCGAGGTATTGAGCGAGTTCGATTCCTGCCTTCCAAGGAGGAGCCATGGCTCTCAATCGACTGACAAAATTTTTCGCCGGACCCTCACCCCACCTGAGTCGCGAAGATGCGATGAAGGTTTTCAGGCGAGATCATTTCAAATGTACCTATTGCGGTCTCGACGGCCAGCGCGATTTCGAAAGCTGGCTGATCCTGACCATTGATCACGTCCATCCGCACGCCAAAGGTGGCGCGCGGAGCATGGACAACCTGGTGACCGCCTGCCAACCCTGCAATCTCCTTAAGGGCAAGCGGGTTTATAAATCTCTCCAGGAAGCAAAAGATTTCGTCCTCGCCAAGCGCGAGGAATGGCGGCAGATTTACCAGGAGCAGGTGAAGGCAGCGTGAGGGGGCGGACGGAAGACAGTCGGTTGCTCCGATTGACCCACGACCCGATCCTGAGATAGTTTTTGCCGGAGAGATGAGCGATTGGACGCTGCCGGGCGATCTTCCCAACCCCTCCGTTTCGCGCCGACCCGTCGAATGGAAGCGGGTGCGTTGTCTCCTATCGAATCGCTTTCTCCCGCATGGGACGAGACCCTGCGCCTGCTTTTTCGCCCGTTCCTGCGTCGCCGCTGGATCGCCTTGAGTGTGGTGTGTCTGCTCCTCGGGGGCGGCACCTCCACGGCGGCATTTCAGTGGGGCTTCGGCGCCCTGCCCATTGACCTTCATACTTCCGAACTGCTTCTCCGCATCCGCCTGGTTATTGCTCAGCACCTTAGTTTGATCGTGCTGGCCGTCGTCCTCAGCCTGGGTCTGGCACTCGGGCTCATCTACGCGCGCTGCGTATTCCGATTTGTGCTGATTGAGGCCGTCATCAAGAAGGACATCGCGTTGGGTGCGGCGTGGAAAAGCTTGAAACCCTTTGGCCGCTCCTACTTCCTTTGGCTGCTGGGAGTGGTGGGGGCAATAGTGGCGCTGGTCGCCGTAGTCTTGTTCGTTTCGTTCCGTTTCTTGTATTTCCTCAGTGAGGCTGGGTATCCGTGGTGGGTTGCTTCACTTGTGTTGGTGGCGGAGTTGGTGGCGGTCGTTTTCATAGGATTGCTGGTTGCCATCATCATCACATTGACCGATGATCTGGTGGCCCCCTTGATGTATGCCGACAGGATCTCCCTTCCCGCCGCTTGGGGAATCGTCTGGAGGATTTCGCGCCGCGATCACGAGACGTTTCTCTTCTACATCGCGATGCGTTTTGCGTTGTCATTGGGAATTAGCATCGCCGCGCTCTTCGTGCTTTTCCCCATCTTGATGGGTTTATCCTCCGGCGCGCTGGTCACGGCCGCGCTTGTCCTTCTCGCCTTGCGAGTGGTAGGCCTTGCGTGGGCTTGGAATCCTGTAACGATTTTCTTGGGCGCCCTCGCTTTGTGCATCTTCACGGGTCTGCTGTTCGCCCTGCTCAGCGTGGTGGGAATGCCCGGCCAAGTTTATTTGCAGAACTATGGCGTGCGCTTCATCGCCTCGCGCGTTCCTTCTCTAGGTGCCCTTTGCCGCGCCTCGGCCCCCGGGGGCCGGCGGCACTGAACCCCTGGCAGCGGCGGAACCTTCCTACCGGCAGTAATTTGCCTTGAGACGGGCGATAGATTCTTCTGCGACCAATTGAGAGTAATTTCCCAGTGCGACCATGCAGCACTTGAGCGACTTCGCTCTGCCCTACGGCGTTACCGGTGGCTAACCCGCGATGGAGCACAGCTAACAGCAAGGCATGTTGCCCGCTAACAGTACGGATGACGAACCAGTCGCTTCGCGAACGGTTTCACCTGCCCGAGAATAAGAGCGCGAGTGTCTCCCAGGTGATAGCCGTGGCTATTGAGGCTGGGATGATTAAACAGGATGAAAAAGTCGGCGGCTCTCGGAAGTACGCCCGGTATTTGCCATTCTGGGCCTGAGTTTATTTAAAATCTAGTGTGTGGGAGCGAGCTGGATTCATCCAAGCCATTAGATAAAAGGACTTGTCTATTTAAGCGTTTGCCCTTGCTCCGAGGATTCACCCGGCTTGATTCTCCGTACCTCATCACCTGTAATCGCGATCTGCACTCCATGCTAGCCCGCGCGACGATGAGCCAAAAGCACGGTTCGGTAAAATTAACCGGCCAACCCTTGCCGCACCGCTAAGTGGTTGAAAATCGGCGGGTTGGCCGGTTATGGCCGTAATACGTCCAAGTGGGTTGTTTCCGAGTGCCCCGTCGTGCGTGCAGAATCTCGGATTAACCCTGCCCAATCATCGATAAACACAAGGCGACCGAGGAGCTATTTCCCCGAACCCCGGGACAGCCGAACGCATTGACGGGGGAGCCGAACAGCTGCCCAGGAGGGGCTGCTTGACCTAATGAGCGCACCTACCGATCCGTCGGGGGGGTACCGGGCAACCGGTATCCCTAATGCGGCCAGCCCTCCAAGCGAGATACTTCGCTCCGCAATGCCCCGCTCAGGATGGGAGGCTAAGCGGGCCGGTTATACCTATTTCGGCTATACGGGGCTAGTCGCTCAGGACCACGCTTAAGAGGCCATTGTTAACCGTCAACGCGCCGTCGCCTGCGTAATCGACAAAGCCCAGCTTCCGGAACTTGTTCATGAAATGACTGACCCGCGACCGGGTGGTGCCGACCATTTGCGCCAGATGTTCCTGATTGATTCCGGGATGGACAGTTTCAGTTCTGCTTTCCTTGCCAAAATGCGCCAGCAATAAGAGAATCCGGGCCAGGCGCTTCTCGCTGGAGTTGAAAAGCTGGTCGACCAGATCCTCTTCATATCGAATGTTGCGGGTAAGCAGGTGCGTGACGAACAATCCCGAGATTCCGAGCTGCTCGTGGAGCAGACGCACCATCAGCGACTTCTCGATCCTGTAAAGAGTGCAATCCATCACCGCTATAGCCGTGGAGATGCGCAACGGCTGGCCGGCCAGGCATCCCTCGCCGAAGAACTCACCGTCGTCCAGAATAGTGACGATCGCTTCCTTGCCTTGTTGGGATGTCACCGAGAGTTTCACCTTGCCTTGGTGGAGATAGAACACGGAATCCGCAGGGTCTCCCTGCGAGAAGATCGTGCGGTTCGCGCCGTATTCGAGAACGGTTTTCCCGCGCGAGATTCCTCCGAGGAATGCTGTCCAATCGACGGGCTGAGTCTTCTCGTTTGCTGTAGCAAGTGTAGGCTTGCCTTTGCCGTTGGCCCTGACAACCTTAGGCTGGCTCTTCTGTGGCGTCATAACACCCTCCGGCTGCTTGCTGAAGATATCTCGGTTCGCGGCGTATTCCAGAACAGTATTCCAGTCGGCGATTCCCGAGAGGGCGGCCTCCCAATCGGCAGCTTGGCTTTTCTTGGCCATAACCCCCCCCTCTGCTTGCTAAGGGCGCGTCCGTGGTATCAGAAGGAACCGGATTTTGGCGACGACCCGGTATAACCTCGCGGATCGGATTCACTCCAGGGCAGTTTCACGGTGCGAATGGCCTGCTGACTCGTTATCCCTCGAATGCTTCGTCATCAACGATCACGATCTTCCGCGACATTCGATGGTCCTTTCGGACGGCGTGAGTTTATCTTCATAGGAGGAACAGGCACAATTCTGCAGATTGAGTATTCGACAGTACGTTAAGCGCCTGAACCTCTAGGTGTCTCTACAGAATCTACAGTAGAGACAAGTGGCAGTGGATTGATCCGTATTGAAGCTTGATTATCATTAAGAAGTGCGTCAAGATGGGCTCCGCTCCCGGTATTTGAGAATCCTTCACACTCGGTTTCTTATAGAGTCCGGGTGTATTCTCTTGCGTGAAGCCGGCCGACCGGGAACAGTTTGTCCAGGTTGTGGAGTCGGTTGAAGATTTTTGGTTGGCGATCATGAAACTCCTGCAAGGAAAAACGCCATGACATCCGAGCCGATTAAGGTCTTGTTGGTGGAGGATAATCCGGAAAATATCCGCCTAATCCGGGAAATGTTGAAGGAAGCGAAGCCCGCCTTGGCTGCCCTGGAGGATGCCCCAAGCTTACGGATGGCGGTCGAGCGGCTGGGGAAGGGGGGAATCCACGCGGTGTTATTGGATCTCGGGCTCCCCGACAGCCAGGGCATCAGCACTTTTGTAGAGTTACACAATCAATTCCCCGGCACTCCCATCGTAGTGCTCACGGGTCTTACCGATGAAAAGCTGGGCCTCCAAGCAGTCCGGGAAGGGGCGCAAGATTACCTCGTCATAGGAAAGGTGAATGGCGAGTGGCTTTGCCGCGCCATCTTCTATGCCGTTGAGCGGGTGCAAGGGAAGGAAGCGCTCGAGAAAAGCGAGGAGCAGTATCGCCTGCTCTTTGAAAAAAACCTTGCCGGGGTATACCGCACTGCACTGGACCGCCGCCTCACGGACTGTAATGAAGCTTTCGTCAAGGTCTTCGGATTTGCCTCTCGCGAAGAGATCTTAGCTCATCCCGTGACGGACCTTTACTTTGATCCCCGCGAGCCGGAGGCAATCACCGCCCGCCTGAGGGCGGAAAAGAGCGTCTCGGATTTAGAAATTCGCCTTAAGCGAAAAGATGGAAGCCCGGTTTGGGTTCTGGCTAACGAGAATCTGATCGAAGGGCAGGCAGGCAGCCCACCGTTCATCTTAGGGACCATCGTCGATATTACCCGGCGCAGGGAGGCTGAGGAGGCGCTACGGCAAAGTGAAAGTCACTTGCGTGCCATTATTGAAGCCGAGCCGGAATGTGTTGCGAAAGTCGCGCCCAACGGCGACCTCCTTCAAATGAACCCGGCGGGCCTGGCCATGATCGAGGCTGAGAGCTTTGCCGAAGTTAAGAGAAAGTCAGTCCTTCCCTTGATTGCTCCTGAGCACCAGACTGCGTTCAAAGCTCTCCTGGGGGGAGTTTGCAGCGGCAACAGAGCCAATTTAGAATTCGAGATTGTCGGGCTCAAAGGTGCGCGGCGGTGGGTGGAGTCTTATGCGGTCCCCATTGCTGATGAGACGGGATCAAGTTGCATGTTGGCCGTCATGCGTGACCTCACCGAACGCAAGCAAGGTGAAGAGGCTCTGCGCGGGCTTTCTACACGTCTGCTGCAGTTGCAGGATGAGGAGCGGCGGCGCATTGCCCGGGAACTCCACGACGCCATAGGCCAGAACCTCGTCGGTTTGGTGACGAACCTCACCCTGGCGCACAAGTCGGCTCGTACGCTTAATCCGAAAGCACGCCAAGCTCTTTCTGGAAGTCTTGAGGTGGCAGAACGGTCCCTAAAGGAGATGCGTACCCTCTCCTACTTGTTACACCCGCCACTGCTTGATGAAGATGGCTTGGCTTCAGCCTTGGCTTGGTACATTAAGGGGTTCGCCGAGCGGAGCGAAATCAAGGTCGATCTCAAAGTCTCTCCCCGTTTTGGCCGACTCCCCCAGGAGATAGAGACGACCCTTTTTCGCGTCGTGCAGGAAAGCCTTACAAACGTCCACCGTCACTCCAAAAGTCCCACAGCCACCATACGGCTTTCACGGCGCGCGACTGGGGTGAAGTTAGAGATAACGGACAAAGGCCAGGGGATGCCCACGAAGGCCCTCCACTCGGGCAATCAGAATAGCGGACAGCTTGGAGTGGGCATTATGGGCATGAGCGAGCGAGCCAGACAACTCGGGGGTCGGCTGGAAATCGATTCAAGCCGCCGAGGCACGACCGTCCGAGTAGTGATCCCGCTTCGCGAGGTCGTTCCGTGAAAACGCTTCGTATCCTGGTGGCGGATGATCACGAGGTCGTGCGGCAGGGAATGCGAGCCCTTTTGGAAGTCCGTCCCGAATGGGAAGTTTGCGCGGAGGCGGCCAATGGCCGGGAGGCGGTTGAACGGGCTAAACAGACGAAGCCTGACGTGGTGGTGATGGATATCAGCATGCCGGAATTGAACGGTTTGGAAGCCACGCGACAAATCCTGAAAGCCCTCCCCAGAACCGAAGTGCTTATCCTGACACTTCATGAGTCCGAACAGTTAATACGTCGAGTGGTCGAATCGGGCGCTCGTGCCTACGTCCTGAAGTCCGACGCAGGACGAAACTTGGTGGAGGGCGTGGCGGCGCTTGGCCGGCATAAAGGTTTTTTCTCATCCAAGGTTGCAACGGTTATAGTAGAGAGCCACCTGAAAGGGGGCAAGACAACCGGCAGACAGAACCGTAATCGTGACTTGCTGACCCCTCGCGAGCGAGAAGTTGTCCAGCTCCTGGCCGAGGAGAAGAGTAACAAGGAGATCGCGGCAACCTTGAGGCGCAGTGTTCACACGGTAGAAACCCACCGAAGCAACATCATGCAAAAGCTCGGAACCCATTCCTTGAGCGGCCTGATTCGCTACGCCCTTCGCAATAAGATTGTGCAGTTCTAGAGCTTTCCAAATCCCACAAGGGCAGTTGCCAATCTATAGCTGCTTCGAGTCAGAAACACGAATTTGGTAGGCGACTTTCCGCCACTCATCAACTCCCTTGAGATTCGTATCCGTGTCGTTCGAACGATGCACGGTCCTCGCCTCGAACCTAATCGAAAACAACCCCAGTGCGGTGCGGCTCCTCATCTTGCCCTGGTGGTCACTTGGGCGTCGCTTAATCGGAACAGTGATCGAAGGCCCTAGAAGTTGTAGCGCAGTCAAATCCCAAATTGCCCGCCGAAAGTCGTGAAAGGTCTAGGAATCGCTCTCGGGTTTGCCGGCTATTGGGCGGTTTCCCCTCCCGGATTCCCGGGGTCCTGAAATCGGACTCCCCCAGGGGGGCAAGGGAAGAAGAATATTTCGCTTTCTGCCCTTCCAGCTCCGCAGCGGGCGAGCTACAACTCCATTTGCTCAGGCCGCGTATACCGTGGCAGGAGAAGCATCAAAACCGCCGCCAAGGCCACGGCAACCGCCAGCAGAGTCAGTAATGACGGGTACGACCCCGCAGAGTCAAACGCACGCCCCAAGATGACCGGACCGATGGCGCCGGCGATGGCGTAGAAGGTCCTGGTGATCCCGTAAAGGGTCGAGAAGGCGTGCAGCCCGAAGTAGCGTGTTAGAAGGTACGGAGTGATGTCAGCCTCGCCGCCTGCCCCGACCCCGATCAGGCTTGCGCCTGTTGACACATCCCGTGCGGATCGGGAGGCCCTCGCCGAGGTTTCTGGAGTCGTACGGGACGGAATCCGCGTGTACGAAGGGACACGGCCTGCTATACGTCCCGGAAAACCCCACGATCTCCTTCCGGACGCAATGCTGGGTTCATTTGGACCGGTCGTGGAGCGTGTTGTTTTCGTGAAATGGGACTGCCGCCCGATCGCTGCGCTACTTAAGTTGCGGCCAAGCTCCGCCAAAAGGCTCGTGCGAACAAGCCCTGCCAAGTCGCCAACGGTGTATCAATAGCTGTCGATATCAGGCCTTGTGACCAGCCATCTCGACCGCTAAATGACCCGGTTCTGCCGATCGAATCGCCCAACTCCCGGATGGTCGACTCGGGAGTAATTGCGGACGGATCGTGGATATTTAGGATACGTTCCGCCTTGCTTGCCATCCCACAGCATTCTAAACTAAGAATCTGGGCGTTGCGCGAGCAGACGTACAAGCCGAAAACAACCTTCCATTTGCTGATATGCCTGATCTGGAAGCGCGTTCCGACTTTCCGGCGATCATGCTGTATTCGTAATTAAAGTCTCCCGGGAGGAGTCCATGGACGGCTCTGCCACCGACAGTCAACTTATCGACATCACCAGCGGTCCTCCCCCCACTACAATTGCCAACGTGCTCGCCCTGATGCAGAGAATCGACGCCCTACTGCCGAGCGGCGACGGGCTCAAGTGGTTCAACCTTCTCTATATGACGGTCACTCAGAAAGTAGACAATAGTCCTCCGCCAGGAGGCTGGGAAGATTCGGCATGGCTCACCCGCCTCGACGTCGTCTTTGCCCAGTTGTATTTCACGGCAATTTTGGATTGGCTGAACGACCCCGCAAACGTCCCCAGTTCGTGGAAGGCCCTGTTCGAAGCGCGCTTTCGTCCTGGCATTGAGCGCATCCAGTTTGCTCTCGCGGGAATGAACGCGCACATCAATCACGATCTGGCGCTGGCGCTGCTTCAGACCGACACTGAATTGAACCTGACTCCGGGAAAGACGAGCCCGGAACACGACGATTTTGAGCACGTGAACGGGATCCTGGAAGCCGTCCTCCCCGAAGCTCTGGAGTTCCTCGCGACCGGAATCCTTGGTGATTTGGCGGAGGACTCCGAGAAGATTGGGAGGCTTCTGGCGATCTGGAATGTCCGCGCCGCGCGCGATTTGGCTTGGGACTTCGCCGACCATCTTCGCTGCCTGACAGGGATCGCGCGTAAATCGGCTTTGACGGCTCAGGATCAGGTGACTGGGGCCTTAGGTCGCAGCCTGCTGCTGGCCGTTTAGTTTTGTCGCCTCCGATGCCTCCGTTCCGGCTGATCGGACCTGACCACCACGAACTTGGGCCGCGCCCCCAGAACGGGGGCCAAACCGGGTTTGAGGAAATGGCTACCGCGAAAGCCGCTCACTTGCAAGCCTTGCATTCCTCTGTCACCATGAACAACCCATGCGGTGGATTGAATCACCTGTTGACGCAGAAACGGCCCGGCGCCTCGCGCACGAACTGAAAGTTTCGCCGCTGGTGGCGCGTTTGCTTGTGCAGCGGGGGCTCGCGGAACCCGGGGCGGCGCAGGCGTTTCTTCACCCCAGCCTCGGGCAACTCCACCCGCCGGAGCTTATGGCCGGAATGCGCGAGGCCGTCACGCGCTTGCGCCGCGCTCTGGACCAACACGAGAAAATCCTAATTTACGGTGACTACGACGTGGACGGCACCATGGCGGTAGTGGTGCTGCTCACGACGCTGCGCATGCTGGGGGCTACGGTGGAGGCCTACGTCCCGCACCGGCTCACCGATGGCTATGGTATGCGCGTGCCGGTGGTCGAGGAGGCTGCGGCCAAGGGCTTCCGCGTGGTCATCAGCGTGGACACCGGCATTCGCGAGCACGCCGTCCTCGAGCGGGCACGCGAACTGGGCGTGGACTGCATCGTAACCGACCATCACCTGCCCGACGGCCACTTGCCCCCCGCCTGCGCCATTCTGAACCCCCGCCGGACAGATTGTAGCTATCCGGAGAAATCGCTGGCGGGCGTGGGCGTTGCCTTCAAGCTAGCACAGGCGCTGCTCGGCGACAGAATGACCGAGAGATTGCTTCAATCCTTCTTGAAAGTCGTGGCAATAGGCACCGTGGCGGACGTCGTCCCACTTCTCGGCGAGAACCGCGTTATCGCCCGTTTCGGCTTGGAAGGTCTGCGGCAACCCGCGCAATCCGGCTTGGCCGCGCTGATTGAGCTCGCAGGCCTCGCAGGCAAGGAAATCAGCGCCGGGGACGTGGGCTTTCGACTGGCTCCGCGCTTGAACGCCGCCGGTCGCATGGAAAACGCGCGGGATGTTATCGACCTGTTCACTTTGGCCGACCCCGCGCGCACTCGGGAAATTGCCGAAAGGTTGGAACGCTTGAACCGCGAACGGCAGCGCGTCGAGGAAGAAATCCTGCGCGTGATTGTGGCGCACTTGGAGCGGCGTGCCCACCTCTCGGAGCAATATTCATTAGTGCTGGCAGGGGAGGGATGGCACCGCGGCGTGATCGGTATTGTAGCGCAGCGGGTGGTGGAGCGGTATCATCGTCCGGCTTTGGTGATTGGAATCGAGGATGGGGTGGGCGTGGGCTCGGGGCGGTCCATCAAGCGCTTTCACCTGCTGGATGCCCTCACCTCGGTGGGCGATCTCTTCGAGCGCTTTGGCGGACACGCGCAGGCGGCGGGGTTCGCCCTATCCGCAGAACAGATTCCCGAACTCGAACGGCGCTTCGAAGAGCACGCGCGCAATGTCCTCACGGTCGCGGACCTGGAGCCGGTCCTGCGCGTGGACGCTGCCCTGGATTTGTCGGAGGTGGACTGGCCGCTTTATCAGGAGATCATTCAGCTCGAGCCTTTCGGCATGGGTAACCCCACGCCGGTGTTCGGCGCCTGCGGGGTTCGGCTGCTGGCCACACCACGTATCCTTCAGGATAAGCATCTAAAGTTAAGAGTTGGAAATGGAGCGCGCACGCTGGACGCGCTCGGCTGGGGGTGGGCGGCGCGAACGCCGTCGCTCGCAGCAGGCCAGGACGTGGACTTGGCCTTCACCGTCGAACAAAACAACTATCAGGACATGGCCAGCCTGCAACTTGTCATCAAAGATCTGGTAGCAGTCGGGGGCGGTACGGTTTGAGGTTGTCGCGCAGAGTTTATCCGACAGCCGACGGACCACATGGCGGCATAAAGCCGCCGTTGCATCAAAAGGGGAGTTTGTGGCAACAGGTGGACTAGGTCTGGAGCGGGCGCGCCGCCAAAAGTGGCTGACGGGCTTGGTGGTGGTGGGGATTTCCCTGACGGCGCTGGCTGTCAGCCTCGCGTACTGGATTAGTTCGACTCGCCGCACCCCGCCGGCGCAAACCCTTCCCAGTCCCGCCCCGGATGTCAACCAACAGCTATCGGGCTACACCTTCACGCGCTTTGAGCAGGGACGCGCCGTCTTCAAAGTCCAAGCTGCGCGGACGCTGGCTTACCAACAGAGCAAGTCCACAACGCTGGAAGATGTAACGGTGGAAGTTTTCGGGCACAAAGGGAATAACAGCGACATCTTGCGGACGCACCAATGCGAATACAACACGCAATCGGGTGACTTCTTAGGCTCAGGCCCTGTCGACATCGAGTTGGGTGCGCACTCCAACGACCTTCCGGGCACCGGCTTGCGAGGCAAGCACCGCGTTTTCCTGGAGACATCCAAAGTTGCCTACCATCAAGATGACGAACTGGCCGAGACCGATGAACCCGTCAAGTTCCGTATGGGGCCCGCCTCAGGTACGGCGCTGGGCATGGTTTACGCCACACGCGATGGTTGGGTTGAGCTGAAGCATAACGTTGCCGCAGATCTAAAGCAGGGGACCGGTGGGGCTTCCCAACCGCCCATCCACCTGACGGCGGCCGCGCTCCGCTATGACAAGGAGGGCGGACGGGTAACCTTAACCGGACCCGTAGAGATGACCGAGGGGAAACGTCGCGCCGTGTCGGAAAACGCCAGCATCGAGCTCGACGACCGCAATCGCGTTTCGCGGGTCAATCTGGACGGCCACGCGCAGGCTTTCGATGTAAATTCGCTCCGCAGCGTTGAACTTAAAGCCAACCGCGTGCAGGGGGATTTTGATGCCGCCACCGGCGAATTGCGCCACCTTACGGCGGAAAACGATGTGGTGGGCGAATCCAAGGGCAAAGGAAGCACCAGCAGTCTGACTGCCCAGCGTTTTGACATGGATTTGGGTGGCAAGCATCCTCAACCGCTCCACGGTGTGGCCGCGGGCAATGTCCATATCAACTTGGAATCTCAGCCGGTGCTAAACCTCCCGGAAAAGACCGTTACGGGCAATGGGCCCGAAAAAAAGAGCCTTACGGCAGCCGAGGTTAAGTTTGAGTTTCGGCCTGACACCCATGGCCTGAAGGACGCGGAAACCACCGGCCCCGGAACGCTCCTCGTCAGCCCTGCCGATCCCAAGACCGGTGAGAAGGTCATTACCGCGGGGCAATTCCTCATGACCTTCGACGCGCGCAGCCGCATAGAATCTCTGCGCGGCACCGCTCCCACGCAGGTGCTTTTCCGCCCGCCTGCCACCGCTCCTGCCGGAAGCACCGGGCAACAGAGCCAAGCCGACCGCCTGGACGCACTCTTCGATGTTGGAACGCAAACCTTACGTGAGGTGTTGCAAACCGGAAACTACCAATACCGCGATGGCGACCGCCAAGCGAAAGCGGATAAGTCGAACTATTCCGCAAATGCCCAAAACATGGTGCTCCTCGGCCATCCGGAGGTCTGGGACACAAACACCCGCATAAAATGTCAGAAAATAACCATCGACATGCGTACAAACACCTTCACCGGGGAAGGGCAGGTGCAATCCGCCCATCTGCCCAGCCCGGCACCCGGAGCCCCTCCGGCCACAACTCCAGCTTTGCCTACCAATGTGCTAGCGGACAAGATGGTGGCGCGAAGGCAGAGCCAAACCGTTCATTATGAAGGGCACGTCCGCGCCTGGCAGGGGACGGACGTTTTGGAATCCTCGTCGCTGGATGTGTATCGTACCGAGAGGCGGGTGAGTTCCGGGTCGCAGGTGGTGACGAGTTACTTACAACCCGCCGCGATGGTCGGTGGGGAGGGGGCTGCCGCTCATTCTACCGGAGAGACGCGCCCGGTGACCGTCCACGCTGACTTTTTGGAGTATTTCGATCAGGGTCGGCGCGCTCGTTACCATGGCAATGTACGCATGGTGACAGAAAGCACCAACCTGCAGTCCGACCGTTTGGATGTCTATTTCAGCCCAGGAGACACGGCGCAAGGCTCGGAAGTGGATCACGCCGAGGCGGATGGCCACGTAAGAGTCACGCAACCCGGCCGCCTCGGGACCGGCGACCACGGTGAATACTACGCAGGACCCGGGAAGATTATCCTTACCGGCGGTCCACCGAGCCTCATTGATGATAAGAAGGGATCTACGACAGGCCAGCGTTTGACATTCTTCATTCACGATGATAGGCTTTTTGTGGATGGAGGTGACAAGTCGCCCTCATTATCTAAGCACCGCGTCGCACGATGAGCGACAATGCAGATTCTCTCCACAGCAGATCTGACGAAGTCTTACAAGGGCCGGAAGGTTGTTGATGACATTAACCTTAAGATCGCTCAGGGAGAGGTGGTGGGTTTGCTCGGGCCCAATGGGGCGGGCAAAACCACGACGTTTTATATCATTGTGGGCCTGACCAGCCCGGACGCGGGCCAGGTCCTTCTCGACGGAGTGGACATTACAAATTTCCCGATGTACCTCCGAGCGAGAGAAGGCATCAGCTACCTCCCTCAAGAGCCCTCCATATTCCGCAAACTTACTGTGGAAGAGAATATAATGGCAGTGCTCGAGACGCGGCCTATGACGGCGGACCGTCGCCGCGCACGCTTGGAGGAGTTGATCGAGGATCTGGGTCTTCAGCAGGTTCGGCGGAGTTACGGCTATTTGCTCTCGGGAGGAGAAAGGCGGCGCGTGGAAATTGCCCGCTCCTTGGTGATTTCGCCCTCCTTTATTCTCCTCGATGAGCCGTTCTCCGGGATTGACCCCTTGACGGTCCTCGATATTCAGAAGATCATAGTTCGGTTGAAAGAGTCCGGAATCGGTGTGCTGGTGACGGATCATAACGTGCGCGAGACCTTGCAAGTTACTGACCGCGCCTACATCATTAATAACGGACGAATTTTCCGAGCCGGATCGCCCGAGGAGCTCGGCAACGACGCGGAAGTCAAGCGGGTTTACCTGGGCGACTCTTTTCGCCTGGCGATGTAAGGATAGTGACGAGTGGAGAGCAAACAAAGAGCATTGACGAGTATCAAGTGATGAGTGAGGAGCGAGAAAATCCGAGATTCTCTGGTATTTCTTGCTCGTCACTCGTCACTTGTCACTCGTCACTGTTTTTTGCTCGTCACTTGTCACTTGCCACTGCTTTTGAGGAACAATGGGTGGTCCTTCTCCTAGAATCGGCCTGAATCTCAAGGTGGCGCAGAAGCAAATTCTGACGCCCGGCTTGGTTCAGATGGTCAGTGTCCTCGCGCTCAACAAGCTCGAACTGCGCGAGATGATCAACCAGGAGATGATTTCCAATCCCGTGCTCGAAGAAGTCCCGGAGGACGTGCCGTCCCTCGAAGAAGTGGCTAAGAAGACCGAACCGGAGAAGACGGCTACCCCTTCTGCCGACCTCCCTGCGAATAATGGCGACCGCGAGGACTCTTTTGAGCAAATCGACTTTGGGTCCTTCTTCGACGATTACCTAGACCCGGGTTACAAGTCTCCCGCCGCCGAAGTAATCGAGAAACCCTCGTTTGAGAATTTCCTTTCGCAACCCACCTCCCTCTCTGACCACTTGGAATGGCAATTGGGCATGTCCATTTGCACGGACGAAGTGCGCGAAGCCGGCCATTCCATCATCGGCAACCTGAACGAGGATGGGTACCTCCCGACGACGCTGGAAGAAATCGCCCAGTCAGGCGGCCACCAACCCGCGCACGTGGAAGAAGCGTTGACTCTTGTTCAGATGTTTGACCCGCTGGGTGTGGCGGCTCGGGACGTCCGGGAATGCCTGCTCCTCCAGTTGCATACGCTGGCCCCCGACAATACTTTGGCGCAGCAGATTGTTTCCGACCATTTGAAGCAGCTTCAGAACAAGCAATATCGCGAGATCGCACGCTCCCTCGACCGGCCGGTGAAGGCAGTGGAGCGCTGCGTGGAGATCATCCGCAAGCTCGACCCGCGCCCCGGGCAGCGCTTTAACAACTCGCAAACGCGTCTGATTGAGCCCGATGTGGCATTTGTTCGCACCGGCGACGGGTATCAGGTGATTCTGAACGAGGATGGCCTTCCGCAGCTTCGCCTCAGCCATCACTACCGGCGCATGTTGGGTGAAGACGGCACCACGCGCGAGGTGCGCAACTACGTGAAGGAGCGCTTCACCTCGGCGATTCAGCTCATCAAGAACATCGAGCAGCGCAAGCAAACCATCATCCGTGTTTGCGAGTCGATCATCCGCCGCCAGAAGGAATTCCTCGACCGGGGCATCGATCAACTTCGCCCCATGATGATCAAGGAAGTGGCGGAAGAGGTGGGCGTGCATCCCTCCACGGTCAGCCGCGCCGTCGCCAACAAGTACGCGCATACGCCCCAGGGCGTTTACGAGCTTCGTTATTTCTTTTCTGAGGCCGTCCAGGGACCGGCCGGCGGCCTGACTTCTTTGATCAATCTAAAACGGCTGGTAAAGAAAATGATCGAGGAAGAGGAATCCATGCATCCCCTAACCGACGAGCAGATTACCCATCGTCTGCGCGATGTGGGTTATTGTGTGACGCGTCGCACCGTGGCCAAATATCGCGAGGACATGCGAATTCCCAGTACCCACCAGCGCCGGGTCAAAGCATAAGAGCCGGGATACGGGATACGGGACACCGGATACGGAACGAAAGCTAATTATGAATTCTGAATTATGAATACAAGGCCTCTTCGATTTACCCTAGCGCGACTCAGGTTTGAATTATTCCGTATTCCTAATTCAGAATTAACAAATTCCACCCCCGAATCCCGAGTCCCTTATCCCGTGTCCCGTTTTCCGTGTCCCGTATCCCGTATCCCGAGCAGGAGGTGGCGTCATGCCGATTGATTACACGGGGCGACAAGTGGAAATCAGTACGGACCTGCGCCGCTATACGCAGGAACGTCTTAGAAAGATCGTTCGCCTGCTCGGCGGACAGTTTGATTTGCATGTCATCCTAACCGCCGAAAAGCATCGGCGGATCGCTGAACTCACCCTAAAATTTCACGACCATACGGTGGTCGGCTTGGAAGAGACCGGCGACATCCGGACCTCGATAAGCGGGGCAGTGGATAAGCTGGCGCGCCAGGCTGTACGGCTGCTCGATCGCCGCCGCACCACCAAGCGTCGCCCCAAACCGACTGCTGCCGTCCTTCTGAACGTTCTGGGGACGGGACAAGTGGATAACGATGAGCACCGCATCGTGCACTCCGAACGCCTCCCGCTAAAACCCATGAGCGTCGAGGACGCCATCGAGGCGCTCGACCGCTCGCACGCGGGCGCCGTCGTCTTCCGCAACCCCGACAGCGAACGCGTAAACGTCATCTACCATCGCCCCGACGGCCACCTGGGACTCATCGAGCCGGAACCGTAAAGGCAGTGGATAGTGGCTAGTGGACAGTGGCTAGTGGACAGTGGGTAGTGGCAAGTGGGGGCGGTTCGCGAACCGCCCGTTCTGACCTCACCAGACGCAAAGGCGACTTTCAGGCTGAATCCTGGACCGGCACCGTAACTACCCCGCCTGCAGCTGCTTACAACGAGTCGAGCTTGGCGGCGAGCTTCCGCCGGATTTTGTCACAGCCGAATGTTTTGGATGAGCCGGCGCAGCCCGATCGGCGCATCAGCAAAAAGGGAGCCTGTCGCACCTCTCCGGTAAGCCGCCGGGAGGTGTTCGATCTTGTCAACAATGGGGGATGATTTTCTTCAACCCTTGGCTTATGGGAGGGGCTGATATCGACGAGAATTACTTTTCTGTCAGGTCGAAGCGAGGATTTTCTGAGGGGAGACTTTCGAAATCAAACCCCGCATTCTCCGCCCACGCAGCAAATGCCCAGATATCAGGCGAGAACTTGTTGTCAACCGTTCGACCGAACGTCTGACCTTCCAGTTCGCCAATGTGCTGAAGCAAATTGTTCCGTGCGTCCAGATCACATGTTGGCCACTTTAGCACTTCAATAATTCTCGGCAGAGTTGATCGTTTGAGAAGTGGCAGCAAGTCCGAACATGATGGCCGTGGAAAACTGACTAGGAGTTGAAGTTCCTGATCTACGTCTTCCGGTCTTAGGTCGGGCAACTTCCCCGCAACAGCCGACAGGTCCATCGCCAGCAAACGCTTGGTCTGGTCGTCAGATTCTCTCTGGATTGTTTTCATTATGGCATCGAATGCGGGACGTGCCTGTGAGCCATCAGATTTGTCAACAAGTGTCACCACAGCTCCGCAAAGCTGTGTCAGTTCATTGGCTTTGGAACTGTGTCCTATGGCTTGAATAAGAAGGCTTAATGCGTCTTGAATCTCGTTTCTACTAGTTGTCACCACGACTGGGACGAGTTCCTGCGCACGGTCAATCAACGCGGTCGGACCGTTGGCCGCTTGCATTGCTTCCACAAGTTCGCGAGAGACCTTTTGATTGTCCTGCTCATTTAACCTTCGTGCGGCAGCGGCCAGGCTGGGCCTCAACTCCGGGCGGAGGAATTCGAGCGCATGAGTATGGAGGACCTCAAGTATTTTGTAAACTGTGCTCCTAGCGTCCTCCTCAGTTTCATTTTGTGCGAGACGTTCCAGTCCTAAGCGCAGGAAGGTGAAGCTTCCCGTATCAGGAGGAGTCTCTTTCATTGCCCGAATGAGTAAATCAGTTGCTGCCTTACTATCCTCTGAGCCCAGCCGCCAAGCCACCGCCACGAAGGCCTGGGCCAAAGGAGCCAACGCCGACCTGTCTACGACCTCGGTCATCGCTTTGAACAGATAGGCGGACGCCGCGTTTGCATCCTCAATCGTCAATCTCCGTGCGGCTCCACTCACGCAGTTTGCAAACGCCGACGCTCTCAAGGACGTCGGGTCTTTGCGGATCGCCGGAAGAACCTCATAAAACGCCCACTTGGCGTCTTGAGGGCTTAGTTTTGCAGTGAGATCGGCTACCTGAGAACTGAGCAGACCCATCGTCGTAAAATCCCAAGTCTTCTTCAAAGAATCCCAGACTCAAACAAATGCTTCACGAGCTTCAGGCTCGTTTGCCTTTCGTGCGACCGTTGCGAATTGTGCCTCCAAAAGAGCCAGTTGAGAGTCATCGCTCGTTTTCCGCATCGCTGAGAGGAGACCAGCGCAAAGTTCGTGTGCGTCCGCATCGCTGAGCTTATCCGCGACGGCGGAAAGCCTCTCTCCAAAGATCGCCAGCATCTTGGGGTTTCGGAACTTTTGGAATACCAAAATGAGTTCGCGAAACGCAGATCGCACGTCAGGGGAAGACATCCTGGGTGCCGCCGCACATAATCCAAACCAATATGCTATCCACCTGGTCCCATCGGTAGTCTTTCGCATCGCCTCTGTCAGCTCTGCGCCTGCCAACTGGACATCTGAGTTGTCTAGCCGCGCCACGATTGTACTCAGTGGTGTATCTACGAGCAAGACTGCCCAAGAGTTGGGGGTGTGCTCTACAAGTCGCATGACTTCCCGGTAAGCAGATCGTGCATTAGGCTTGTCAAACCTCTCCGCAAGCAAGGTCATTCCATTGCTGAGGGGCATTGCCGTGGACCCACCTGTGGTAACGCTTGCGGCATTCAGTAGTTGGAGAAACAGGCTGTGCTCATCCGCTACACTCATCTTCTCTGCGACTGCCACCATCGCGTTCTTGAGTGCGGGCAAAGCAGTTAGGTATGTATTCTTTTCGGCAGCCTGCACGAACTCATTAAAGGTGCCACGCGCTCTTGAGGGCGGAATCCTTGCTGCGACAGCCACGAGCGCCTCTTCGAGCGCAGGCGTTGGAGAGGCTTTAGTGTCGTGTTGGAGGCCACCCAAGATCCAACGGATTGCCTCAGGGCTTCCTGAATCAGCGTAAAGGATTACGTCCACGCATGCTTGGTCTGTGGCGAGACCCTTGGCGAAGTTTCGTGCAAGGCACCTCGGTTCCACGTCGTGAATTGCCCGTTCCCGCATGGCAGAATTCATGCCAACTGTGGCATTCAGGATTTGTGGTGAGCGCTTTAAGAACCAACTAGCGGAGCCCTCCTCGGTGACTGCTTGGGTCAAAACTGCCGTTTTTGCGTGATAGCTGGACTGACTCAGCTTCCACAGAGCTTGCGCTGTGGTGACGTCTGTCCCTACGCCTATACTGGAGAGAATTTGACGGCTTACTTCTTGGGTGTTTAGGTACGCCCAGGCAAAGAACGCGGCGACAACTATAACAATCGGTAGGTTAATGAAAATCTTGGCTGTGCTCAGTGACGCGAAGCCTCTGGCCTGCCTATAGGTAATTCGCCCACGCACCCTTTCGACCAATAGGCGAAACTGGGTCCAAGGCGGAAGCAGCGCCTTCCACCTTTTAAAGGGGCCGCGGGCGGCACGGAATTTATCAACCGCATCATTCAGCACATGCTGCCAGGGGCTTGCCCGCTGGTCAGACTCAAGCACACCGCGACACAAGTAGTCATGATCCAGTAGCCATGCAACAGAACGGGTAGCCGGGTCAATCCGCCGACGGACAATTTCCTTGTCCTCGAGATGCTGGAGCGCCTTTTCAATTTTGTCACCGTTGCCACCGCGGGCAGTGGCGCTCGCCAAAACGATTTTTCGAGTGACCGGAACTGTAGTTTCTGAAACACGGTCAACCATCGAGAGCAGGACAAGGCGCAGATCGGCTGAATCAACTTCAAAGTGGTGTGCTGCCTCGGAGACTTGGTCCTCTATGTAGCGAGCCTCAAGTCCTCGTAAGCTACCATTGCGTCGGTATTCTCCAGGCGTGAGGGACTTGAGACCGACAAGGCTTCGAAAAGCGAGCTTCATTTGTATAGGGAGCACACTTCCCTTGGATTCCAAATCTGCACAGAGCTCTTGTTTTAGTCTCTCCCATCCCCCTGATGGGTTTGTAACGACATCATCCGCTGTGAGTTCCTCGAGCAAAGGAAGAACGACACCCCTTGCTAGCCGATCTAGATGAAACATCAGAGGCTCAACAAACCTAACGCACTCTAGCGCCCAAGCAGCATCATCCCGTGTTGCAAAGATGCAACCGATCAGACCCCGGCTTTGCAGGTCGCTGATGTCTCTCCAAAACTCATTGCGCTGCGCGAGAGCATTTGCAGAGATGACGGGCTGCCGCCCGACAACAAACTTAGTCCGATGGCGCGCTTGATAATCGTCGAACTGGTCGAACATCGCTATAGGAAGTCGTCCTGTTCTGCTCCGTAACGTCCCTAGCTCCTGGAATGCGCGAGAGATGTCATTGATGAGTGCATACTGCGGTCCAAAGGCCTCTCTGCACGCTTCGTTAAGGGCGTCGACGACGGCGTATCTTGGGCCGGCAATCCAATCATCGCCCCAGTCGTCAACATAAATGGGCAGCTTCGTTGCATCTCGCCGAAGTAAGGGCAAAATTCCCCCTCGTAGTAGTGAAGATTTGCCAGCTCCAGATTCGCCCACTAGCCAAATCATCGAGGAATTGTCAACGTGATGGATGAAATTCTCAATGTCCTCTTCCCTGCCGACTAAGTGCTCGCCGACGCGTAACACCAGGGCTTCCGGCTTCCTTAAACGCGATCTTCGCTGTAGTCTTCTCCTTTGCAGGGCGGCACTCAACCCGAACAGAACAACTGCACACAGCAGGAAGTAAGGTTTGGGAATTTGTTCAACCCAAGGAAGCCAACTTGACAGGTTATCCCTAAAAGCTGCCAATGCGGTGTTCAGACCAGCTAGGGCTATAAGCAATTTCGTCAATTTGTCTAGCGCTGCCTGGACCTCTGTTTCTGAGCTCGCGACATTCGTTTCTGGGGCTTTTGACATGGTTGGCCTGCTCGTGCCCGATCATCCGAAACTTCGGTCTTGACTTGCCGGTCAACCGGTAACATACGCTCAGATGCCTCTTCAAGCAAGGACCAGTCGTGGCCAGTCGCCTTTTGAGTGTTCAGTGCCCCCAGTGCCCTCGGGAGCGGCCGGCTTTGCCACTCGTCATAACGCCAAAGCCCGGCTCGCTCAAGGCTTTGGGATTCCGCCTGGGAAACGCCCTTCCTTGATACCGGATGCGACCATGTCCGGGTAACCGGCAATCGGCAACCCGATTTGTCCCGAGCGGCCCCCCCCCCCACGAATCCTCTTCATAATTCTTGCGTCCTAATTCATAATTCCCCTGACGGGGAGTGGGTCAGTCGGCTGTAGCGGCGGTCTCTGACCGCCGGCTTTTGATTTAATAGACTCCGGCGGTCAGAGACCGCCGCTACAGCCGACTGACCCACTACCGGCGAGTGATGACGGGCCACAGGCCAAAGACCTCCCCATGAAGAAGAAAGCCAAGAAACCTTCGAAGCAGTTCGTGCTCATCACCGGGATGAGCGGTTCCGGGAAGGCTTCCGTTCTGAAGTCCTTTGAGGACCTTGGCTACCACTGTGTCGACAATCTCCCCTTCGACTTGATTCTGAAGTTTGCCGAGATGTGCCAGCAGCCGGGCAGCCGCATTGACCGCGCCGCGGCGGTGGTGGACATTCGCGGCGGCGAGGCGCTCAGCCAGCTCCCCACACATTATCGCGACCTTGTGCGCAACAAGCTTTTACGGCCTTCGCTCGTCTTTCTGGAAGCATCCGACAAGGCGCTGATCCGGCGCTTCGAGGAGACTCGCCGTCCGCATCCGCTAGGCCGAGACTTGCCGGTGCGTGAGGGAATCCGCCTGGAACGCATGTTGCTGAAGCCCATGCGCCAGCTTGCCAGCGTGGTGATTGACACCACCCGGCTCAATGTTCATGAACTGCGCGACCTGATTCAAACCCGCTTCGGCGGAATCGCGGCGCGCCGCTCGATGCTGATTTCTTCGGTCTCGTTTGGCTACCGCTTCGGCGTGCCGGCGGATGCCGACCTGGTGTTTGACGTGCGCTTTTTGCCCAACCCCAACTTCGTTCCCCGTTTCAAGAACAAGACCGGCCGCGACGTGGGCGTGCGCCGCTTCATGAACTCGCATCCGCAAACGCACGAGTTCATGACCCGGCTGATGAACCTGCTCCTCTACTTGCTGCCCCAGTACGTCCGCGAGGGAAAAAGCTACTTGACCATCGCCATCGGATGCACGGGGGGACGGCACCGGTCCGTCTTTTTGGCGGAAGAGGTGGCGACCGCGCTGGCGCACGAAGGATACAAAACCAAGGTTTCGCACCGGGACGTGGGGAGAATTGGTTAGAGGTTACGAATTATGAATTCTGAATTCTGAATTCTGAATTATGAAACAGGAATACTGAACAGCTCGATTCTTCGTTGCGCCAGAGAAAGTCCAAAAGGCCTTGCATTCATAATTCAGAATTCATAATTCATAATTTGTGTCGTCCCCGATTCCGGAGGCATTCGTGAACAACGTTCTGGCCGTCGACATTGGCGGGACACATTTTCGCACTGGGTTGTTTGATGAGCAGGGGCGGCGTCTCCTGGTGTCGGAGGGCGACACCGACCGTGTGGCAGGGCGCGATTGGATGCTCGACCAACTCGCCGCGCGCTGCCGCGACCTGATGGCCCAGACGGACGCGCCCATCAGGGGTTGCGGACTCAGCTTTGGGGGACCGGTGGATTTCCCGCGCCAGAGGGTGACCTCGGTGCACTCTTCGGGATGGCAGGGTTTTGAACTGGGAAAATGGATGGAGCAAACCCTGGGCATCCCCTGCCGCCTCGATAACGATGCCAACGCCGGCGCGCTGGGTGAATACCATTACGGGGCCGGACGTGGCGCGAAGATGATGGTTTATATCACGATCAGCACAGGCATCGGCAGTGGCATCGTTTACGAGGGCAAGCTGCTGCGGGGCAAGGATCACATGGCGGGTGAAATCGGCCACATTCCGGTATCGGATTCCGGCGCAGGCTGCTCCTGCGGCGGCCACGGGTGCCTGGAATCGCTCAGTTCCGGCGGCGCCATTGAGGCGCGCGCGCGTGAATATGCGCAGCGCCGCCCGGAGCGCGTTGGGCGTATGCTGGAGCTCAGCGGCGGCCAGGAAATCACCGCCAAAGGTCTGGTGCAGGCAGCCGCGGAAGGCGATTCGCCCGCTACCCAAATCCTGCGCGAGGCCACTCGCTGGCTTGCTCGCGGCCTGCTGATGCTCATTCGCATTCTTAATCCCGACATCATCGTTCTGGGCGGGGGAGTGGCGCAGTCAGGGGTTGTGCTCCTCGACGCCTTGCATGTTTTTCTCGATGAGCTTGCCTCACCGACCATCACCTACTCCACGGAAATCGTTACGGCGGCTTTGGGAAATTACTCTTCTCTGTACGGGGCCGCGGCGCTGGGACTGGATGTTCCGCAACACTAGTACTAAATAGTACACAGACCCCATAGAAGAGAATCTCCCTCTAACCTAATATAAATAGAGGGGATGCTTCAAGTCATGGCTTGCCTCGGCGCGCCACTTGTTGCTATTTTCTTGACGAACGCCCCCGTTGGTATCTAACATCGTTAATTTTGAGGGGATTAGGAGCATTGCCGCCTTGGGGGGCGGGGAAGGTGTAGTGCCGACCTTTAGGTCGGCACGTGCCGGGCTAAAGCCCGGCGCTACAACGATACAGGATGATTCAAGTTCAACGCCTGCTCGGTTTCATACGGCCTTATAGCTTCCGCCTGTTCCTGGCGGTCTGCTTGATGGTCATCGTGGGAGCCTCCGAGGGAATTACCGCACTTCTTATCAAGCCGATTTTCGACCAAGTCCTTTCGCCCAACGCTTCGACTTCCGGAATTCTTCTATTCCAAATATCCTATTTCCATCACCCCGTTTACCTCCAGGATATCCTTCCCCACTGGATCCACAATGTTTGGACCGTCGTGGCGATCACTATCATTGGCGTAGCGCTCGCCAAAGGCATTTCGGAATTCCTTGCCACCTATTTCATCAATTATATTGGCCACTCCGTGGTGCGCGATCTTCGCAATCTTCTCTATTCCAAGCTGATCGAGCAATCCATCTCCTTCTTCGCGAGGAACCCTACGGGCCGCTTGATGTCAGCGATCACCAGCGACATTGAGCGCATTCAGTTTGCCGTTTCGCAAACCGCAGCGGACATGCTGAAGCAATCGTTCAGCTTGGTGTTTTTGTTGGGGGCGCTCTTTTATTATGATTGGCGGCTGGCGCTCATCTCCATGGTCTTGATTCCGCTGGTGGTTTTCCCCTCGGCGAAACTCGGACGTTACATTCGCGCTTCCAGCCGCAGCAGCCAGGATAAGATGGGGGAGCTGAATAACGTCCTTCAGGAGACCTTTTCGGGCATCCGCATCGTTAAGGCCTTCGCCATGGAGTCGTTTGAAATAGAGAAGTTTAGGACCGCCACACGCCGTTTGCTCAGGGTCAGTCTGCGTTGGGTGCGGGCCCAGGCCGTATCATCGCCGCTCATGGAAGTTCTTGGCGCCATGACCATCGCCGGCCTTTTGTATTACGAACGCCGTTTGATTCTGCACCATATGCAAACCCCCGGGGGCGTTCTGGGCTTCTTTTATGTGCTGTTGAAATCCTACGAGCCGGTGAAGCGGCTAACGGGCGTGAGCAACTCGTACCAGCAGGCTCTCGGGGCCTCGGAACAGGTCTTCCATTACCTCGACTCCGAACCGGAAATGGTGGATAAACCCGGGGCCCTCATTCTTCCACCCTTCGAGAATGAGATTGCCTTTGAGGAGGTGGAGTTCGACTACGAGGATGGGGGCGCCCTGCTGCGTGACATCAACCTGCAGATCCGCAAGGGGGAGGTGGTGGCGCTGGTGGGCTCGAGCGGCGCCGGCAAGACGACCCTGGCCAGTTTGATTCCACGCTTCTTCGACGTGACCCAAGGGCGCATCACCATTGATGGCCACGACGTTCGCGACGTCAAACTTCGATCGCTCCGCGCCCAGATCGGCATCGTCACCCAGGAGACGGTCCTCTTTAACGACACGGTTTACAATAATATCTGTTATGGCAGCCGCTTGCCGACGGAGACGCAAGTGCGGGAAGCCGCGCGCGTGGCGCTGGCGGAGGATTTCATTCTGGAAATGCCACAGGGATACGAGACTATGATCGGCGAGCGCGGCCAGCGACTGTCAGGCGGGCAGCGCCAACGCCTCGCCATCGCCCGGGCATTGCTGAAGAATCCGCCCATTCTGATTTTGGACGAGGCCACCTCAGAACTCGACTCGGAGTCCGAGATGCTGGTGCAGCGCGCCCTGGCCAACCTGATGGCGGGCCGCACCGTGGTGGTGATCGCCCATCGGCTCTCCACCGTGCGCCGGGCGGAACGCATCGTGGTCATCGACCGCGGCGCCATTTGCGAAATCGGAACACATGAGGATTTGGTTAGACAGGGAGGCATTTACCAACGCCTGCACGATTTGCAGTTTGTGGATGCGGAGCCGTAAGAGCAGTGACGAGTGACAAGCAAATATTTTCGCCTTTCACTCGGGCAGGCTTTTCTGCTCGTCACTCGTCACTTGTCACTATCTTTCGGACTGATAGCTGAGAACTGAGAACTAACATGATTCGCAGCATGACCGGATACAGCCGGGTGGAAACCGAAGAGGCGGGATTCTCTCTCACGGTGAGCATCCGCGGCACCAACCACCGTTTTCTCGATCCACAATTGCGTCTGCCCTCCAGCCTGGAAGCCCTGGAACCCACAGTGCGCCGCCTGCTGAAAGAGCACGTATCGCGCGGCCATGTGGAAATCTCCGTGGGATTGACCGGCGCGGGGGCCACCGAGATAAAAATTGACCGCAAGCTTCTAGCCGCGTACATTCAGGGATATCAAACGCTGAAGCTGGAATTCGGCGCCGCGGCGGAGCCCGACTTGATGGCTCTGCTGCGTGTCCCCGGCTTGGTCGTATCCGGCAACGGCGATTTGCCGCCGGAGGAACTAGACCGCCTCCGCCAGATGTTGGAGCCTGCGGTGGCCAAAGCGCTGACGCAATTGAATGAAATGCGCGCCCGCGAAGGCGAGTCCCTGGAAAAGGACTTATTGTCGCGCCTGTCCCGCCTGGAAGCACTGCGGCGGACTATATCCCACCTCGCTGAGAGGGTGCCACAGTTCTACAAGCAGCGGTTGGAAGGCCGCATTCGCGATCTTGCCGGCAGCGGAGAAATGGATAGCGGCCGCCTGGCGCAGGAGGTGGCGTACCTCGCGTCGCGCTCCGACATCGCCGAGGAATTGACGCGCTTCCAAAGCCACTTGGACCAGATTCGCCACCTTTTGAAAGAGACTTCGGAAATCGGCAAGAAGCTCGATTTTCTGCTTCAGGAGATGAATCGCGAGGCCAACACTCTGCTCTCGAAGACCACGGACGTCCCGGAAGTAGGCCTGGAGATTACCCGGCAGGCAATCGAGATGAAAACCGAAATCGAAAAACTACGCGAGCAAGCGCAGAACATCGAATGAAAAGCACAGTGACGAGTGACAAGTGATGAGTGACGAGCAAACAAACTCGACTTCCTCTGGCGCGTTCCTGCTTGCACGTCACTTGTCACTCGTCACTTGTCACTAGCTTTAACGTGGCTAAGAATCCAAAAATCCCGCTCACGCGGGGCACCATTTTCGTGATTTCGGCGCCCTCGGGCTCGGGAAAATCGACTCTGGTCAAGCGACTGATGGCTGCCTCGCCGGGCCTCTGCTTCTCGGTTTCGTACACCACGCGCTCGCCACGTGCGACCGAGGAAAACGGCCGGGATTACTTCTTCGTATCACGCAAGGTTTTTGAGGGCATGGTCCGCCGGGGCGAGTTTGTAGAATGGGCGGATGTCTACGGGCATCTGTACGGCACGGCGCACAAGCAGTTGCAGGCCGCTCAGGAAGCGGGACAAGACATCCTGCTCGATATCGATGTGCAAGGACATCAGCAGGTTCGCCAGCGGCTTAAGGACGCGGTCAGCGTGTTCATCCTGCCACCATCCTTTCAGGAGTTGTCGCGGCGCCTTCGGGACCGCCATTCGGACGCGCCGGAAGAGATTGAACGCAGACTCAAAACGGCACGCGAGGAAATTGCCCATTGGGTGGAGTACGACTACTTGGTGGTAAACGACCACCTGAGGGATGCCACCCAAGCGTTGCGGGCAATTGTTCGAGCGGCACGTTTCCGCCGCCCCAGCCAAGCCGGGCGGGCGGAGAAAATCAAGGGGACGTTTGGAGGATAATGTCGAATGGAAATACCACAGAACCTGGATAGCAAATTTCGTTTCATCCTGGTCGCTGCGAAGCGTGCAAGACAATTGCAGTCGGGGGCCAAACCCCTCATTCAGGCTCCCACGAAGAGGTCCACTCGCGTGGCGCAGCAGGAGGTTGGCGCAGGGTTGGTGCCGATTGAAATCGTGACCCTAGGAAACCTCGAAAAGAACCACAAGAAGAAGTCGGCGAAGTAAGGAGAACAGTGACGAGTGACATGTGACGAGTGACGAGCAAGTAGGATCGGCCCTGCAAAAGGGGGTTCTGTTTGCTTGTCACTCATCACTCGCCACTTCTTTATGCGCATTGCCTTAGGCGTCTCGGGGGGAATTGCTGCTTATAAGGCGGCGGAGTTGGTGCGACTCCTCCAGGACAAAGGCCTGGACGTGCAGGTGGTGATGACTCGCAGCGCGTGTGAATTCATCACTCCCCTCACCTTCGCCGCGCTCTCGGGGCACAAGGTCATGACCGAGATGTTCGGGGAGGCGCAGGGATCTTCCAACGTGGAGAGCGCCATCGAACATATCGCCGTGGCGCAATCGATTGACGCCTTGGTGATTGCTCCCGCCACAGCCAACGTGCTGGCCAAGATGGCGCACGGTATTGCCGACGATTTCCTGACCACTCTTTGCCTGGCCACCAAAGCTCCGCTGATTGTCGCTCCGGCCATGAACGTCAACATGTGGGAGCACGCGGCCACCCAGCAAAACCTGGAAACCCTGCGCCATCGCGGTGTGCGCCTGGTGAATCCCGATGAGGGCTACCTGGCGTGCGGCATGACCGGCGCCGGCCGTTTGGCTTCGCCGGAGTGCATCGCGCGAGCGGTGTTCGAAACCTTAGGCATCCGCGATGATTTGAAAGACGAGGTGGTTTTGGTGACGGCGGGCCCGACAGAGGAGCCTCTTGATGCGGTCCGATATATCAGCAACCGGTCGAGCGGGAAAATGGGTTACGCCCTTGCCGAGGCCAGCCGCCGCCGCGGCGCGCGGGTTGTGCTGGTCAGCGGTCCCACGCACCAAGAGCCGCCTGCTGCCGTCACCTTCGAGCGGGTTCGCACGGTGCGGGAGATGGCGGAAGCGGTGTTCCGCCATGCCGATACCGCCACCGTGGTGCTGATGGCCGCCGCCGTGGCGGATTTCCGGCCTACAACCGTGCACTCGGGAAAAATCAAGAAGCAGCACGGCGCCCCCGTCGTGAAGCTTGAACCCACGGCAGATATCCTCGCCGATCTTTCGCAACGGCGCCAAAAGGGGCAGATCATCGTGGGGTTTGCCGCCGAGACAGAGCAATTGATTGAAAACGCCGCGGCCAAGCTGCACTCGAAGCGCCTGGACCTGCTGGTGGCGAATGACGTCAGCCAGAACGGCGCGGGCTTTGACGTGGATACCAACATTGTTACTTTACTCTTTCCCGGCGGGCGCAGAATTGCGCTAGAGAAAATGAGCAAGATTGATGTGGCGAACCGCGTGCTCGATGAAGTGGTGGAGATAAGAAGAAAGTCCGAGGTCCGAGGTCCGAGGTCCTAAGTCGAAAGCAAGAAGTGATTCGGGCAACGTACATCGGACCCCGGACTTCGGACCCTCTCTTATGGATGAGCAAACCAGGAAAGAACTGACGGCTTGGCTCGAGTTCTACCAGGAACTCGGCATTGAAGGCTTTTATCGCCGCGAGCCAACCGCTGTGGAATCGCAGCCAAGTCTTGAGGCGGCTCGGCCAGCGCAATCGGCGGCAGCACCGAAACCAGTTTCATCATCGCTGCCGGCACGCGTGGCTACCGCGCCTGCTCCGCCCAAGCCCGCTGCGCTCTCGCCCGCCGTCATTCGCCCTCCGGCGCCATCCTTCAATCTGTTTGAAGCAGCGCCCGCACGGCGTTCCGGCCCGGAGACGCTCGAGCAGATTCGTCAGGATCTGGGCGATTGCCGCCGCTGCAAGCTGGCCCCCACGCGTAAGACCATTGTGTTTGGCGAGGGGAATCCTCACGCGGAACTGGTGTTTATTGGTGAAGGGCCGGGCGCCGACGAAGATGAACAGGGCCTGCCCTTTGTGGGCCGGGCGGGGAAACTCCTGAACCGCATGATGCAAACTGTGGGCCTGAAGCGCGAAGACGTTTACATCTGCAATGTCGTCAAGTGCCGCCCGCCGGGAAATCGCACTCCGGAGAAGGATGAAGTGGATGCCTGCTCGCCCTTCCTCTATCGCCAGATTGAAGCCATCAAGCCCCGCCTGATCTGCTGCCTGGGCGCACCCGCCGTCCGCACCGTGCTGGGCATCAAGGAAGGCATCACTAAAATACGGGGCCAGTTCTATGACTTCGGTTCCACCAAGGCGCTCGCCACCGTCCATCCCGCCTACGTCCTGCGCAATCCCCGCGAAGAGAAAATCCTGCGCGAGGACTTTGAGAAGATTCGTGACTTCCTGAAGAGTCCGTAGGATACTCCACGCCTTCCACAACGCTCCCCCTGCAAGACGGGAAATGGCTGTCGATGCTCCCGCCCCGGTCCGAATATCTCACCCCAATATGCGTGTTCCACACGCCAAAGACTAATGACCTGTCGTCTCGCTTGACGGACATTTTGTCACGCTATTTTCTTGCTTCTATGATTTTTGTAACTGGCTTTCTTATCAGGATGTTCTCAGGATTTGCAGAGAAAAAAGCCCTCTCCCGCCCCTTTGTTTTCAGAAAGTTCTCAGGATTGGCGTAGTTCGCGTCTATCGGACATAAAGTTGCCATCCATTCGTCCGATGCAAGGCTAGGTATATAGCTCATTGATCCTTTCTTGCCCCGCCGCGGGTTCTTGGACCGGCGCCAGGCAAGCTATTCACCGCCCAATCATTCTAGTGCTTAGTTGCGTAAGTTAACGATAGTATTTCGAAGCTGCGAACCCTCGACCTCGCGCTTCCGCCACTTGAACGGCCTGGCATTTTGGGCATAGGCCGCGATGAACGCCTCGATGG
>JBEKLF010000023.1:0-53615 GCA_050010335.1 Terriglobia bacterium | reverse complement strand
TCGAGCACCTTTACATGCTTGGAGGCGGCAGCGAACGACATTTTGAAAGGCGCGGCCAATTCACCGATGTTGTGCTCTCCGGAAGCAAGTTCACGAAGCATGGCGCGGCGGGTTGGATCGGCTAAGGCGCGAAAGACAGCATCGAGGGTGTGCGACCTAGAAGTGAAAGCCGAGATCCTCCGAACGTAGCGTGGGCGTCTGAAGCTGTGAAATTATCGAATTTTGATTTTTTCGGCCTCGTGCTTTGATCAACTTACAGACGAAAAAATCCGATCTTTTCAATTATTTCACAGCTTCTCTCGCCCGCTGTCGCGGGAGCGTCCCGCTCCCGCCAGAAACGCGCGGGCAGGATGCCCACGCCCCAGCGGGCGGGACGCCCGCGCTACAAAGTCCTCGCGGCCGTCAGCAAGAGATGCCGAAGGCGTTCATCTTCAATGTCGCCCACCTTGCGATCCGCAGGTTAAAACCTCCGGCTACTCACGGTTGGCCCTTTCCGGGGCCAGACAGATTACAGCCGGGGCACTCGGCGTAAAACGCATTCCCCTTGTAATCGAGTTCTTTCAGTCCACGCTGCGAAGTATAGAAGCCATGGGCGACTTGGTTTTTCAACAAAACGAAAAGCCGAGTGCCGGCGTTATCGGCTTCCTCGCGACCATTCAAGGACTTCAGAAGTTCGATCTGGGATGCCTCGGGAGCGTCGAGCAAAGCTTTGCCCCAACGGTGGCTCGATTCCGTTGAAATCCACTCCAGCCCTTCTCGCCATATCTTTTGCGGCTCGTGGGTCTCCCGCGCTTTCACTCCTTCCTCTGCTCCGTGGAAGGCGACGGCCAGTGCGCGATGCTGCGGCGAAAGGTTGAGCGCCGCCTCGCGCACCGCCGCCGCATTGAAGACTTCCAGGTCGATCCACTCGGAGACCTCGGAAATTGTGGCCTTAGCTTCGACGCCTTCCCCCGATTCACCCAAGACCAAGGCGACAAGGCGTTGGACCACCGGAAATTCCGCCGGCGAAAAGAACTGAGGCTGGAATGGGCCGCTCGGAGGCCGCACGAAATCCGTCGGGCTACCTGGAGGAATGGGGAAAAAGCGAGCGTCGCTGGTGAGCGCGTGCGTCATGTGGTCTTCCGAGGGATCGTAGAGTCCCGGCGGAAGCTGAGCCGCCTCGCTCGGCGTGGGCCCGGCTTCGCCTGCCACGGGCACACCTTGGAAGCCCATCAGGACGGCCGCTCCGCCGAGGCGTAAGAGCCACTCGCGACGGGTGATGTCCGGACTTTCCTGAGCGGAGGTTCCATCGGTTTCGGAGGATGATCGCTCCTGGCGTGTGGGATCATCGGTCATTTAAAGATTTCCTTTCTTGAAATCCTCCACGATGTGGTTCGCCGCCCGCGCGGAAATCGCCATGATCGTCAGGGTTGGCTCGTAGGGACCTTGCGTGACAAAGGCCGCGCCATCCGTGACGAAAACGTTCTTCACGTCGTGCACACGATTGAAGCGGTCGAGCACGCTTTTCTTGGGATCGAGGCCCATGCGCGCAGTGCCACACTCGTGAATGTTTTTGCCGAACACGCTTATTTTTTCCCCAGGGGGCTGCACGCTTTCGAGCTTCATGGGTTCGAGGATATTGAAGACGTCCTCGCGCATAGCTTTCGCCATGGCCTCCTCGTTTTCACCATAGCTCGCGTGGATGCGCAGGACGGGGATACCCCAGGCGTCCTTCACTTGCGGGTCGAGTTCCACAAAGTTGGTGTAGCTGGGCAGGCATTCGCCTTGCGCTGTGATGCCGAAGTAGTAGGGAATATCCTCGCGGACCCGCCGGCGCCAGTCCGTGCCAAAGCCGGGAATGGAAAAGGCGTGGCCATAAAGCTCCTGGCTGCCATCACCGTCGAAGCGATACCCGCGCAGGAAATTCTTGTTATGGTTGTTACCGACGTTGACATACTTGGGGATCAGAAATCCGCAGGGAGTCCCCCGGGGCTCGCGCTGGGAAGAGTGAAGAGACGGGATAATCCCTCCCGCGCCTTCCAGAGTGAAGTGGTCCATCAAGTAGTGGCCCAGAAGGCCCTGGGAGTTTCCCACCCCCTTGGGAAAGCGGCGCGTTTGGGAGTTGAGCAGAATCCGCGTGGATTCGAGCGCCGATGCGGCCACCACCACAGCCTTGGCGTAGACCTCGCGGTGGGCGCCCCCGGTGCGTTCGATGTAGTGCACCCCGTCCGCGCGGGCCTCGTCTTTGTTCATCACCAAGTGGCTCACCACGGCGTCGCTCACCAGCGTCAAACGCCCGCTGCGCCAGGCGGCGGGGAGCGTGACCGACGGGCTGTTGAAGTACGAAGCCGTGTGGCAGCCGCGCTGGCATTCGTCGCAGTAATGGCATGCAGGGCGGCCATTGTGCGGCACCGTCAAGTTGGCCACGCGGTCGGGCATCACTTTCCAGCCAAATTTCCTGCCCAGGGCTTCCTTCGCCATCTCTCCGCCACAGGAGAGTCGCATCGGCGGCAGGTATTTGCCGTCGGGGAATTGTTCGAGCCCTTCCAGCGACCCGCTCACGCCAATGAAGCTTTCAACCTTGTCGTAATAGGGAGCAAGTTCCTGGTAGTCGAGTGGCCAATCCTCTTCGTAGCCATCGCGGCTGGCGGCCTTGAATTCATAGTCGCTGTAACGATAGCTCTCGCGCGCCCAGCAGAAAGTCTTGCCACCGATTTGGCGGCCGCGAATCCACATAAAAGGCTTATCCTGAGGCGTGGTGTAAGGGTTTTCGTGGTCGTTTACAAAGAACTGGTGGCCGTATTCATCGCAGGCGTAGCACAGGCGTTGCACGGGCTGATTCGTCAGCAGCGACTTCTGATCGCCGAAGCCGCGGTACTTCAGTTCGTAGGGCCAAACGTGCTCGGTGAAATCGCGCGTGGGGATGCGCGGTGGGCCTGCCTCGAGAATTAGCACGGTGAGGCCACGTTCTGTCAGTTCTTTGGCCACCCAACTGCCACTGGCTCCGGAGCCGACGACAATGGCATCATATCCCTTCCTCGTTCCAGCCGGCATGCAACGGACTCCCTAATTCGGATTAGTGGAGGTACTTCAAGGTCTCGTCGATGAGCCTATGGGTTCCTGCGTAAGGCTCACCGTTGCCCTCCCATTCCATCGAGAAGTACCCCCGGTAACCTTGCGCCTTCGCGATCTCAAAGCACTTGGCCACATCGACGGTGTGAAACTTCCCACTATCATCACCTTCTTCATCCTTCATATGCGCAATACTATAAGCGTGCTTGAACATGGCTTCCATGGCGCGATTATTGAAGTCCTGGTCGTGGGTCAGCATGGAATTGCAGAAATCCGGCAAAAGGTGCAGATAGGGGTGGTTCACTTTCTCGGCAACCTTCACGAGAAAGAAGGGATCCTGTAAGCGGTCGTTGTCGTTCTCAAGCGCCACGATGATGTTCTTGGAAGCACCATATTCGGCCAGTTGCGTCAGGCTCTCCGCCATGCGGTCAACGTCAGGAGCCAGTTGCGGGGGGCCGCCGTAACCCGTGCGGATGCTGGGCGAGCCGAGCTCGGCAGCGATGTTAACCCACTTCTTGCCACTCTCCACCGCCACCTTGCGCTGGGCGGGGTCCGTGTGGTAGTAGCAACCTCTCACTTCACACGGGAGATCCACCACATGGCATCCAGCGTCTTCGATGGCCGCGCGAAACTTCTTGATATAAGCCGAGTCCGTCGAGAAGAAGTGCTCGTCCAGGGGTTCAATATTGTGAACGCCGAAATGCTTGACGACCATGGCGGGAAACTCCGTCAAATCCATCCCGGGCAGCTTGGGATTACGCTCCCGCTTGTTGGTAGGAGCTTCAATGAACATGCGGAAGGGCCAGGAAGCCACCGCAATGCGGTCGCGAGGTTGGGTGGGAAAGGTCAAATGCGGAGTGGTGTCGGGCCAAAGAGTACCATTCCAAGCGAGGGCGGTTACCCCCGCAGCCAGGACACCTGAGTTCTTGAGAAACTGCCGGCGCGTATTTTTATCCATGAGATCGTCGCTCCTCAGCAAATCGTTTGCACGAGTGAAATCACTCCAAGATGTAATGGAGTTGATAACCTATATTCTGTTCTGATCAATGTCAAGCCGCCCGCAAACTCAGATTGCGCGCGGTGCGGGGTGATGTAGTATAGTCGCGAAGGAGTGATGGCCGGACCTGGGTGGAATCAGACCACATCGATTGCCGCCGAGGCTGGCGATAGTCTGGTTGAATCGGCGTAATTAGAGACACTACCGTCCATGCGAGCGAAAGTCTTCCCCACAATTCTTGCCGGTACACTGTTCGCGGCGCTCCTGGTGGGAATGCAGGCGCCCACGGGGCAGAAGTCTCCCCCCTCTTCCCCCCCCCAGGATGCAGAAATGAATGCCGTCGTGCGTGCGGCCATGGAGGCGCTCCAGCGAGGAGACTTTCAAGCGGCCATCCCGTTGTTGGAAAAGCTCACTCGGGCTGCGCCCAAGGTCCCGGAGTATCAAGCCGACCTGGGCATGGCCTATTACTCGGTCGGCCGGCCGCAAGATGCCATCGCTCCGTGTCGTAAGGCCATTAATTTAAGGCCCGGACTCGCGACCTCCCGGTACATTCTAGCGGTAAGTCTGGCGGAGGCAGGCGAGTGCAAGGAAGCCCTGCCTTTGATCGAAAAGGATTACCCGGCTCTCGGTGATAAACAGCTTCGGCGGATCATGGGCATGGATGGCGCCCGGTGTGCGATGTCGGTGGCTGAGCCTTTTCGGGCCGTCAATTTTCTTCAGTGGTTGAATCGGGATTACTCCAATGATCCGGAGGTGCTTTACCTGAGCACTCAGATCTTTTCCGACCTTTCCGTACACACCTCGCAGCGCCTGTTGCGCGTCGCACCCGGTTCCTACCAAGCGCACCGACTCGACGCCGAGGCGCTGGAGGTCGAGGGCAAGAATGCCGATGCGATCGCCGAGTACCGCAGCATCCTCGCCGTCACCCCCCACGTGCCAGGTGTCCACTACCAGATCGGACGCCTGCTCTTGGCCGGCGATCACGATTCCGCCGCCGTGCAAGAGGCAGGCAAGGAGTTTGAGGCGGAACTCGCCACCAACCCGGATGATGCGCGGTCAGAATACGAACTTGGCGAGATGGCCCGCGAAAGTCGAAAATGGAACGAGGCCATCGAGAACTTTGCGCGCGCGGTAAAAATCGATCCGCAGTTCGCCGAGGCCCTCATCGGATTGGGTAAGTCACTGATATCCGCGGGCCGAGCCTCGGAAGCTGTGGCGCCTCTGGAAAAAGCAGTAAAGGTCGAACCGAGGGATGCGGTTGCCCACTATCAGTTGTCCTTCGCTTATCTCCGCGTAGGGCGCGAGGAAGACGCGAAGAAGGAGCTGGCACTCTACCGTGAGGCCCACGATCAGCAACAACGCGTCAGCCAGGCCATCCGCCAGGGGATTACAGGCAGCATCGCGCAACCCCAAACCGCCGAGCCTCCGGAGTAACCAGATTGACGTAGGGGTAGGGCTTGCCCTACCCGGGGGCGGCAAGACGTAAGATGCCGCGCGGTCGCAGAACGCGATAAGGGGACTGCAAGCCGTCCCCCTACAGACCTGGACATATGGCTTGGACGCGTCGAAGATTCCTTCAAAGTTTGAGTGCCGCGGGGCTTCTCCTCCCCCGTCCTCTCCCCGTGGCCGGACAAGGAATGGCCTCGCGCGGAGTGCGCGCGGCGCCTCGGTCCAAGTTCTCCGGCCGGCCCTTTCCCGTTAACTTCACCGATTGGGCGCCGCGCTCGGGGCTCACTGCTCCGGCAATTTACGGCGAAGAGTTTGTGAAGAAATACATTGTGGAGGCCAACGCCGGGGGGATCGCCTTCTACGATTACGACCAGGATGGTTGGCTCGACGTCTTCCTGGTGAACGGCACGAAGCACGAGGGGTTCCCTGCCGGGCAGGAACCCACCAACCACCTTTACCACAACAATCGCGACGGAACGTTCACCGATGTGACGGAAAAGGCCGGCCTCCACCACACCGGGTGGGGCTACGGTGTCGCGATCGGCGACTACGACAACGACGGCCACGACGACCTGTTCCTGACTTACTTCGGGAAGAACATTCTCTATCACAACAACGGCGACGGCGCCTTCACAGACGTCACTGAAAAGTCAGGGCTGCTCGAAAAAGCTTCGCGCTATGGCTCCGGGTGCACGTTCGTCGATTACGACCGTGATGGGCGCCTGGATTTATTCATCTCCCGTTACGTCGATATGGATTTGGCGACGGCTCCCGTGGCCGGCGCCAATCGGGGTTGTTTCTTTAAAAACGTTCCTGTGAACTGCGGTCCGCGGGGACTGAAGGGGGAGTTTTGCGCGCTTTACCATAACAACGGCGATGGCACGTTTACCGAAGTCACGGAAAAAGCCGGCATTCTGAAGCCGGGCGCGCGCTACGGTTTGACCGCCGCGGCCTTTGACTACAATAACGACGGCTGGCCCGACCTCTTCGTGGCCTGCGACTCGACTCCCAACCTGCTGTTCCGCAACAACCATGACGGAACATTCACCGAGTGCGCCATGGAATCCGGCGTGGCCGTCAACGGCGACGGCCAAGAGCAGTCCAACATGGGCGTGGCGGTGGGCGATTACGACGGGGATGGTTACCTCGATCTCTTTCTTCCTCATTTCTCTGATGACACGCCAATCCTGTATCACAACCTGAAGGGTGAATTCTTCGACGACGTGACCTCCGCCGCGGGATTGGCCGTAAACACCCGGTACGTGTGCTGGGGAGTCGGCTTCGAGGATCTCGACAATGACGGCTGGCTGGATATCTTCCACGTGGCCGGAACTGTTTACCCCGAGGTTGAAAAAGTCGACCCCAATTACCCCTACAAGGCTCAGCGCGTGGTTTATCGCAACTTGGGGAATGGAAGTTTCGAGGAGGTCTCAGACCTCTGCGGGCCCGCGATTTTGGAACCTCATGCGAGCCGCGGTTGCGCGTTCGGCGACTTCGATAACGACGGGAACGTCGATGTCCTAATCATGAACTCGGGTGAGCCGCCCTCGCTTCTGCGCAACGAGAATCGCAGCGGCAACCACTGGCTGTCGGTCAAACTCGTGGGCACGCGTTCCAACCGCTCGGCGATTGGGGGCCGTATCACGGTGACGGCGGCGGGCCGTCGGCAGCTCCGCGAGGTGCTGAGCGCGTCCAGTTACATCTCGCAAAGCGACCTTCGCCAACATTTCGGCCTCGGAGCAACGAACAAGGTCGATCAGATTGAGGTAAAGTGGCCGAGCGGGGTGGTCGATCGCGTGGGGAGTGTCGAGGCAAATCAGTTCCTGACCGTTCAGGAAGGGCGCGGCATCGTCAAGGCCGAACGCTTCCGGTGAGTGACCAGTATTGGGTCTAAGGGGTTTCGCGGAAGGGACTCCTGGACTCGTAAAGCGCAATCCTGGACTTTACACCGTCTGCCAAAGGTTCGGGGGCGAGCGCGAGGGCCTGGCGTGCGGTTTTGACCGCCTCCGGGAACCGGCCTGCCTCGGCGTATGCGGCGGCCAGCGTGTCCAGCGCGGTAGGATCTTTCCCGCCCGATGCTTTGACCGCCCGCTCGGCAAGCTCCACGGCTTCGCTCCCGTTTCGGATCGACGCCTCCGGGTTGGTCGCCAACACCCAGGCCGTCTGGCCGAGTAGAGGCAGGTCGTCCGGATCGACCCTTAGACCGGCGTGCCACTCGGCCAGAGCCTCTGGGACTTTCCCCTGCATGTATAGGAGCGCGCCCAGGTTGTAATAGGTTTGCAGGTTCCTGCGGTCGTCCTCCTGAGCCTTTCGGAGATGCAGGCTCGCTTCCTCAAGCTTTCCCATCTGCATGAGGGTAATCCCCAGATTGTTCTGGGCATCGGCATACTCGGGCTTGGCCTGGACGGCTTTCTGGAAATACGGAAGGGCGTCGTCGAGCTGACCTTTGTTCAGCAGGTGGGTGCCGAGGTTGTTGTTGGCGAAGGGGTCTTCGGGGTTTAGCTCCAAGGCCTTCTTCCATTCGGCGATGGCCTCCTCGTCCTGTCCTTTGGCTGCCAACTCGGCTGCGTGGTCGAAGAGGCGGAAGAACTCGGCGGCCGGCAAGTCGACCTTCAGCAAGCCCTCCGGGGGGATGTTCACGAACTCCGGAATGTTCACCGCCCGATTTGCCGCCGTTGAGTTTTCCACGTAAATTGCCGGACTGTCGTTGCCCTGTGCGTCCAGGTGCGTCAGAAACAACCCAGTATAGGGTGACCGGCTCTTGGAGGAAAAGGCCAGCCAGCGCCCGTTGGGTGAGAAAGTGTGCCAGGAGTTCATGAGCGGCGTGTTGCACCGCATGCGGCGCGCCAGTCCGCCTTGCGCCGGGACGATATAAAGCTGGCTATCCGGGCGCATCAACAAGCCGTTGTGGCACTTCACGAAAACAATCCAGCGGCCATCCGGCGAGACCTTAGGGAAGGTATTGCTCATGCCGTTCCCCGAGGCGCCGGTGATCGGTTCCGGCCGGCCCCCTTTGCCCTCATTGAAGGGTATCCGATAAAGGTCGTATTGGATCGGGGTCTCGTTCGGGTCGTTGGCGAACTCGGCCAACTTGCGGCCCTCGGGATAGGGGTCCCTTGCTTCCGCCTGAGCGTAAACCAGGTACCGGCTGTCGGGGCTCCATACGGCGTTTGTATGCACGAAGCGCGGATCGTCCGCTCCCGGCAAAGCGTGCATTTGCCCTGTCGCCCGGTTGTACCAAGCCAGGATCCCGCGCGTCGGATAGAACACCTGGAGGAAATCATAGTGCTTGAAGTTGGCCACGTAGTAGTTGCCCTTATTGCCTTCCGGGCCCTTGACCATGGTCACTACGAACTGTCCATCCGGCGAAACTTGTGACATGAACCCGATCCGGGGTTGCGCCACCGTGGGGTCCTTGAAGGAAGCCCACGAAATAGTGTCTTCGTTGCGGATGGACATTTGTGGTTGGACGGAGGCCAGCACGTAGAGCCCTTTGTCGTTGGCGGGGCCGTCCAGGTCCATCCCCAGGGTCTTGCCGTCGCGGGAAAAGGAATGGCAGTTGGCGCAGGAATGAAGTCCCGTAAAAAGTACCCGGCTGCCGGGCTCGCCAATATAGCGGAGGCGCCAGGCAATCAGAGGGATGGCGTTGGGGGCCAGCGGTTTGATCACCCCCTTCTGCAATTCGGAGGGCATGAGCGGCACATCGCGGTAGAAGATCGGCGCCCCCACAGGGTCCTCGGAGGTTTGGAACACCACTTTGCCGCGCGAAACGGCCGGTGCGGCACCGGTGCCTCCCCATCCCGTAATCGTCACGGTTGCCAGATGCTCACGGGAGTGTTGCTTAATCGCGTCCCAGATGACGTCATCGGGCTTCCAGGTCCAGGCAGAGGCCTGTTGGGAGGTCAACTCCGGCAGCTTGTTCGTGTTCGAGATGCACCGCGTGTCGATTTCGCCGATGTGCATCCGCTCGCCCGGCGCTTTCAACTGGATTGCGGCCGAGCCATCGGAGAACACGACTTCGACCTGCCAAGCCGTGGCGGTGGGAGCCGCATCGTGCCAGATAAAGGTCGGAGCCGTGATTTCAGGGGGGAAAATCGAGCCTTCTTCCGGGTAGTCGATCGTAATCCGGGCCAGTTGCGCCTGGTCATGTCCGGAGGAGCCAGGGGAATTTGCCGGGTGCACATTCGCGGCCGGCTTTGCCCACCCGATAAGGTCAGAGCGTGGGCCGTGTTGTGCAACCAGATGCACACGCACCACCACCAGCGCTGAGGCCAAAGCCCAGCCGATCAAGATGCGTCTTCCCAGGGGTTTCATCCAAACTCCCCACTCACTTGGCGGATCGACCAACCCGGCGGCTCTCGGGGTAGTATTCCAGTTTGTTCTTGCAGCGGCGAATTTATCCCTCAGCGGACGGACCGCTTGGTGCATAAAGTCGCCTCGAACCCAAACTGTACCACTATCGAGCGGTGGAGAATACGGGCAAACAAAATGAAGTTCAGAAGATGAGCTTCATTCCCAGTTGCATGATGCGCGGATCCCGGGAGCCGGACACCTCGCCGTTGCCGATGTTGTTCGGACCCGTGCAGGGGGCGCCCGCGGGGGTGAGGCCACTGCATCCGATGTTGACGCCAATATACTGGGTATGATTGAAAGTGTTGAACGTCTCCCATCGGAACTGAAGATTGGAATGCTCGCTCTTGAACCAGGGTACCGCGAAGTTCTTGAGCAGCGCCAGGTCCCAATTGTTCACACCTGGTTGCGTCAGCGGGTTGCGCCCCATGTAGCCGAACATGCCAGGCTCATTGTCGGCGCGCAATTGGGGAATGGTGACCTGGCCCACCACCACAGGGTTGATCCAAGTCCGCGTAGGACCATAGGTGGGATCGTCATAAACCCCCTTGTTGATCCTCACCGGACCGAGGGAATTGCACGTCACGCCGCCGCCGACGCCGGTCGCGTAACCTAGACCACTCACGGGATCGGTTAGGCCGCAGCCAAAGGACGTGGGTTCGCCGGTGTAGAAGCTGGAAATGCCGCTCAACGTCCACCCGCCCAGGGCCTGCCGGGTCACCACTCTGCCGGCGTGCTTGAAAAACGGCAACTCGTAGACATAGCTCATCTCGACCACCTGGGCGCGGTTCAGGTCGGAAGTCGCCTTCCAGCGGGACAGGTCCGAATTGTCATCGACGCCCGTCGCAAAATACGTGGATGTGGAATTGTCAATCGCGTGCGCCCAGGTATAGGCAGCCTCAAAAGTAAGGCCGTGCCCCACGTCATGACGCCAGGAAATCTGTAAGGAGTTATAGTTCGAGACCGCCGTGTTTTGCTTGCCGGTCATATAGCCGAAGCCGCGATAGGGGACAAAAAACACCGAGGAATTTCCACCCGGTCCGATCAGAGTATCCTCGATATCGCAGTTGCCATTGTCATCGCAGCCCACCGTGTCGGCGAGTGAGGGAACGTTCACTGTTCCGCCCCCCAGCGGGACCTGGTTGAGATTGCGCGCCGTTGCCAGGTGGCGTCCGAGGCTGCCGACATAACCCACACTCATGATGTTATTGCCCGGAAACTCATGCTGGATACCCAAGCTGAACTGTTGCACGCTGGGCCACTTCTGGTACAGAGGAATGGCCGTGAATCCACCTGGACTGATGGGCTCCTGGGAAGGCGAGTTGATCGGCTGGATGGAGCTGTAACCCACCAGATTGACGGCGGTCGGGGTCATGGACACAGGCGGATTTCCCTCGCCGCCTTCGGCGTTGCTCTCGTTGCCGTTGCCCATCTCGTAGTAAATGCCATAGCCGCCCCGGATGGCGGTCTTACCAGTGCCGAAGGGGTCGTAAGCAAAGCCGAAGCGAGGAGCGATATTGCCCTTGGAGCTGTTGAAGCAGCCCTTGGGGACGCCGTGCGTGCCACAAGCGTACAGGCCGTTGCCGTAGGTGGTGTAGTTGGACCCGGTTCCCGGCACCAGCACCGGGCCCAGTACGGGATCATTCACCAATTGGGCTTGCGCCGCAGGATTGTAATCGCTCGGAACGAAGGCGGCGTCAATATTGGTTGCGGACACATCGTGGAAGGGCTGGAAGTAGTAATAGCGGAGTCCCAGGTTTAGGGTCAGCTTCTTTGTCGCCTTCCAGTCGTCTTCAATGTAGGGCTCGGCCTCGTGCCCGTTCCAATGGCCTTTGGGATAACCGCCGATCGCGGTTCCGTTGAGATTGATGGTGCCCTCGGAGTAATACGCGATTTGGCCAATGAACATATCGGCCAGGGCGTTGCCCGTTGAAATCGGGGCGCTATTGTAGAACGAGAGGTTGCCCTGGGTTTCGCCTCCGAACTGCTCGTTCTTGTGATAGTCCTGGAAAAAGATGCCGAATTTAAGAGCATGATTGCCCACCATCCAGGCAACGTTGTCCTTGAAGTCCACAATCGGATTGGAGTTGAACCAAGGAACGTTGGAGGCATCGGCCGTGAAGCCCCAGGCTAAGCCACCGCCAATATTGATCGAAGGCAACAACGGGTTCGAGGCGTTAGCAGTAAACAGGTTTTTCACCGTCCAGTCTGAAGGCTTATCTATGGAGTGGGCGGGCGAAGATGAGCCCGCCTGGTCATAAAGCGAAATATGGTCCACCGAGTAGCTGGCCACGAACTCATTCATCAGGGTCGGGCTGAAGGTGCGGGTTATATGGAATACCGCGCTTTTGCCCGGTCCCAGGAAAGGCGTCTTGATGGTGTCGGAAGTCGAACCTGTCCAGAGTGCCGGAACCGCGAGGGTATCCCAGGCATCCTGGGTCCAGCGCACGAAGACGCGGGTCTTGTCGCCGAGGTTCTGGTCAACGCGAATCTGCTCTTGCCGCCAGTTGGTGGCGGTGGAGGAGGCCACCACGTAACCGATGGGACCGCTGTTGGGGAAAGGAACCAGGCCATTCAGCAGAGCACTGGCATTGGGATCGATGGGCACTACATCACCCGAATAAGGATTCCCGGTCGACGGGTTCAGGGGGACGGTGCATCCGGAGGCCACGACGGCGTTGTAGTTGGGAGAGGAGGAGTCACACTCGCTGAAATTGCCCTGCCTCTCCAGAAGTGATGGCACCCCCGACCCCACCACCTGACCTTCGCGGTACCGCCGCCAGTCCTCCGACCAAAAGAAGAAGGTTTTCGACTTGTTGGTGTTGTAATGATAGGGAATGAAGACCGGCCCCCCAAAGGTGTAGCCGAAATCATTCCACTTCAGAGGGCTCTTGGGGGCCACGCTACCGATCGTGGCGCGATTGAGAGACCACGGGTTGGCGTCGAACACGTCATTGCGCACGTATTCGAAGGCGTCGCCGTGGAAATCCTTGGTGCCCGATTTTGTGGCCACCTCGATGGTCGCTCCCGAGTGTTTGCCCATGTCCGCGCCGTAGTTGGAGGTGGAAATGCGGAATTCGGCGATGGTGTCAAGGTTGGGATAAGTGTTGAAAGTACCGGCGGAACCCTCGTCGGTGTTGTTGCCGCCATCGATCTCCCAGTTGTTGTACTGCATGCGGCCGCCGTTAAATGAGATGTTGTTGTTGCCGAGCACCCCGACATGCGACGTGTCGAGGCCGTCGTCCGCCACGGCGCCCGGAACCAAAAGCGCCAGGCTCACAAAGTTGCGCCCATTCAGGTTGAGGTTGGCGATCTGCGTCCCGGTAACGACTCCGGAAATGGCGGCGGTTTCCGTTTCCACCTTGGCCCCGGAGGCTCTCACCGTCACCTCCTGGGTGGTTTGGCCCACGACCATTGTCAGGTCGACGCGCAGGATCTGTCCGACGCCCACCGTGACTCCCGTCCGCACCAGCTTTTGGAATCCCGACACCTCGGCGACGATGACGTAATTTCCGATGGGAATGGCCTGGACGGAATACTCTCCCACACTGTTGCTCACCAAGTCCCGAGTGAAACCCTTTTCGGGATTGGACACCGCCACCTTGGCTCCGGCAATCACGCCGCCAGTCGAATCCTTCACGGTGCCCACGATGCTTGCGGTATCTTGAGCCCAACTGCCGATGGAAAACCCGAGGAAAACGAGAAAGATCAGTGTTCTTCTCATATCCACACTCCGGAGTTGAGATTTCCCAAATCCTCAGTCAGCGGGCGCCAGTCGAGGTTTGGGAACGGGTGGGGAGAGCCCCCCCTGGCAGCGCGTAATATACACTTGGCAATCTTCGCCCGCAATACGATCCTGGCTTTGCCACTCGCAATTTATTTGCACGACGCATGAGAGTGCGCCGGAAGAAGAAGCGGGCAGGGATACCCATTCCCTTTTACCCTGCGTCTGCCCACAAATCGGTCAACATTGAATTCGTTGATGTTCGCTCTTCTTGGCATATACCAGTTACTTATCTCGCTGGGCCTTTGTTGAACGGTTGAGCATGAGCAATAAACGGAAGTTTCCATGTTAGCTCCCAACCGCCCGACGCTATATGCCCCGCCACAAATTCGTAAGGGAAGTTCAAAATGGAAATGTAGGTTTAGGGCGCGGGCCCTACGGGCGGCGGGAGTTTGCCGGAAAGCTGTTCCGCTTGCTTCTCGCGGGCCTGGCTTTGATACTTCTGCTGTAAGGCAAACTCCTTTTGAGCCTCCGCGCGCTGGCCACCCTTAAGGAAAGCCCTGCCCAACTGATAGTGAAACTTGGCATTATCCGGTTCGAGCTCGATGGCCCGCTTCAGGTATGTGGTAGCCTCTCCAGTATGGCCCAGACGGAAGTAGGCCTTGGCGAGGCCGGCGAGCGAGTCCGGCATCTGGGCATTAAGCTTCAGAGCTTTTTGAAAGAGTGGGATGGCTCGATCGGCATTGCCCGCATCAATCCAGAGGTTGCCCCGGCTCTCGTAGCTCCAGGGTTCGTCGGGGCTGATTTGCATCTCCTTTTCGAACTCGGCAGCCGCTTTGTGGAATTGGCCTAAGCGCTGGTAGAGAACGCCAAGGTCATAGTGCGCAAAGGGCATCGTGGGATCGCCCGCCACGGCGCTCACCAGTTCGTCCTCGGCCTTCGCATTCTGATAAGTATCGAGATAGACTTTGCCCATCAGCAGATGCATGTGGGGCGTATCCCCCCCCACGCGCACCAATTGCTCGCAGATTCTCGCCGAATCACTGCTGCGTTTGAGTTGGCCATAAGCGATGGCCAGCATGTAGAGGAAATCGAGATCGTCTTGCTCCTGGTCGCGGATGGGTTCAAGGGCTGTCACCTCCGGGCCGTACTCTTTGAGCATGAAGTGGGACATGCCCAGCAGGTAGTGCGCTTGAAGGCCGTTGGGATCGGCTGCCAGCACACGCTGGAAGTAAGGGATAGCCCGCCTGAAATTCTGCATTCGATAATAGGCGAGGCCCAGGTTCAGGTCCACGCCCACCATCTGCGGGTCGAGCCGCTTGGCCGTCTCCAAGGCCCGAATAGCTTGCGCAAATCTTCCCGTCCGCAAGTAGACCACGCCCAGGTTCGTGTATGCCGCAGCGGAATTGGGGTCCAACTTCAGGAATTCTTTGAACCCACTCTCAGCTCTGGGATAATCCTTGGCCGCGAGCGCTCCTTGAGCACGTTCGAACACCTCACGGAGATTCTCCCCCGGTGGGGTGGGGGCCGGGGCGCCGCCGGCAGAGGGGTTTTGCATCCCCCACGCCAGCGGGGCGACAAGCGAAGACAGCAACAACGCTCCCGCTGCGATCCAGGCGAACCTACGAGAACCAAACCGGGGCAGGGGCATAGAAAACAGCTTTGGCTTTACTCCAGGAACTAGCCACTGGAGCATATCCTAATGGCGGCGTCTGCCGCCAGGGGGCGCTGGAAATTGGATTCCGCGGCGGATGAGCATCGAGCCCAAAGAGGAACCGGGCGCGTCGGAGGAATCTAATATTTCTTCCGAGCGCCCGGTCTTAAAACGGTCAGAGATCACCTGTAGCGGGCTAGAACATTAACTTCAAGCCCAGTTGGACGTTCCGGGGACTCCAGGCTGAATTGACTTCCCCGGGATTGGTGGTATTCAAGTTGCACGCTTGGCCAAAACCCGTACTCCCGCTACATCCGGTGTTGGCGTACTGGTATTGCGTATGGTTGAACGTGTTGAAAGTTTCCAGCCGGAACTGAAGCTTGGTTCCCTCACCGTGGAGGCGGAAATCCTTCTCTAGCGCCATGTCCCAGTTGTTCCTGCCCGGACCCGTCAGCATGTTACGGCCCATATTACCGAAGGTGGAGGAGAGCTCACTGAACTGCGGCTGCGTTACCACCGCCGGATTCCACCATGAAAGCGTGGGACCGTAGACCGGATCGTCGTAAGTATGTTTGTCGATCGCCAGCTTGCCAACCACATCGCAGCGATACGAGCCGCCGAGCTCGGTGCTGTATCCAGTGACTCCGCAGTTGAAATCAGTAGGCTCACCGGTAAAGAAACTGGTAATGCCACTGACCTGCCAACCGTGGAGCGCCTGTCGCGCCACAGCGCTGGAAGAGTTCTTGAAGAACGGCAGGGCATAAATGTAGTTCAATTGCACAACTTGGGTGCGGTTAAGGTCGGAGGTTCCCTTCCACCGGCTCATGTTGTAATCATTAATTCCACCCGAGGTCTCCTGGTAAGTGCTGGTGGAGTCGTCAATGGCGTGCGACCACGTGTAGGCCGCCTGTAGGGTCAGGCCGTGCGAAGTGTGGCGGAAGCTGACCTGAAGGGCATTGTAACTGGAAACCGCGGTGTTTTGCTTCTCCGAGATGCCATTGTATCCACGGTAAGGCGCAAAGAAGATACTGGGCTCCTCGCCGAAGATCAAGGTGGTTGCCACCTGGCAATTCCCCGAGGCGTCGCAGAGCTGTTGGCCCACATCCCCCGGTGCGTTCAAAGTGGCGTCGGCTGCCTTGCTGCCGACAATGTTGGTTAGGGCTGGCGCGTTCATCACGCCGCCGTCCGCAACGAGGTTCGCAGGGTCGATTTCGTTAAAGGCCTGGGCGCGCGCCAAGTGCCTTCCCAGGGCTCCAACGTAAGCGATGCTCAAGAAGTCATTGTTGGAGAACTGGTGCTCGGTGGTCAGGCTGTACTGCTGCACGCTGGGCCACTTCTGGCTGTAAGGCCAGGAAGTGTAGTTGGTGGGGCCGAGCGGGCCGTTGGCGACAATCGCGCTGTAGCCCTGAATGTTGAACCCGGACGGGCTGAGCGCGTAAGGAGGATTGCCTTCGCCGCCCTCTGACTGCGCTTCGTTGCCGTTCCCGGATTCATAATAGATTCCCCATCCGCCGCGTACGGAAGTGGTCCCTTTGCCAAAGGGATCCCAGGCAAAGCCCACACGAGGAGCGATATTCTTCCCCGTATTGTCGAGTTGACAACCCTTGGGGATGCCGTTCGCGCCGCACTCGACCAGGCCATTTCCATAGTTCGTCCAGATGTCTCCCGTGCCAGGGATCAGGTAGCCAGACGCGTCGAGTTGCGCTTCGTTGGCGGCATTATAGAGGTTCGGGAGAAACCCGGAATCGATGGTGGGCCGTGCGACGTCGTGGTTGCGCGTATAGATGTAATAGCGCACGCCCATATTGATCGTTAGGGTCTTTCTCACTTTCCAATCGTCTTGGATGTACGGCTCCAGGTCGGTATTCTGCCAGTGGCCCTTGGGATAGCCACCGACGGCGACGCCATTCACCGACTCAGTGCCTTCCGTGTACTGCTGGATGTTGCCCAGGAACATGTCGGCCAAGCCGTTCCCGGTGGTAATGGAGCCGCCACCGTAGAAGGACAACTGCCCCTGCGTGTCAGTTCCGAAGTGCTCGTTTTTCCGATAATTCTCCAGGTAAAACCCCATCTTGAGCGTGTGAGCACCATGAATCCACGACAAGTTGTCTTTCCAGGTGATGATGGGATTGGAGTTATAAGGACCGGTATAGTCGCCGGCGTCTTCGCCAAAGCCTTGCGTGCCCCCACCGATGTATAAGGCGGGCATCTCCGGATTGGTGTCATTCGGCGAGAAGAGGTGATTCATGACGAAGCCCGACGGCCGGTCGATACCCGCCGAACTGCCACCTGCCACCGGGGTCAGAATAATACGGTCCGTGGTGTAGGCCGCCACGAATTCGTTCATAAGGGTGGGCTTGAAGGTGTGGGTAACGTGGAGCACTGCGCTTTCGCCGGGACCGCCAAACTGCGTCTTGATGGTGTCGAAGCTCCCCGTGTTCCAGAGCGACGGGACCGCCAGGGTGTCCCAGGTGTCTTGCGTGTAGCGGAAGACCGCCTGCGTCTTGTCGCTGATGTTCTCGTCGATGCGGATCTGTTCCTGGCGCCAGTTGGTGGGGGCGCTGGACGCCGAGGTCCATTGGACCGGGCCGCTGTTCGGGTCCGGGACATAGGCATTGAGCAGGTCCGTGGCGTTGGCGAAAGCTTGCGCATTATAGCCCGGCATGGATTGGACGGTGTCGTAAGTTACACCGGCGGATGTTGGTAGTATACAGCCGGTGGCCACGACGGAGTTATAGCTGCCCGATTTCGGGTCGCACTCGGAAAAGTTTCCCCCGCGCTCGAGCAAACTCGGCACACCGCTGGGCCCAATCACCTGCCCTTGCCGGTAGCGCCGCCAGTCCTCTGACCAGAAGAAGAAGGTCTTATCTTTGTGTGTATTGTAGTGACCCGGAATGTAGACGGGACCGCCGAAAGTATATCCGAAGTCGTTCCACTTCAGCGGGGTCCTCGATGGAACGCCCCCGATATCCCCCCGATTGGTGAAGAAGTTGTTGGCGTCGAATATGTCGTTGCGAACATACTCGAAGGCATCGCCGTGCCAACTCTTGGTGCCGGACTTGGTGACGAGCTCGATGTTGGCGCCTGCGTGCTTCCCCATGTCCGCACCGTAATTCGAAGTGGAAATGCGGAACTCGGCAATGGTATCGAGGTTCGGGTAAGTGTTGAACGTGCCAGCCGAACCCTCATCGGTGTTGTTGCCGCCGTCGATTTCCCAGTTGGCATATTGCATGCGGTTGCCGTTGAAGGAAATATTGTTGTTACCATAAACACCGACAGCTTGGGTGTTCAAGCCGTTATCGGGCGATGCGCCCGGGACCAACAAGGCCAGCGAAACCCAGTTGCGGCCGTTGAGGTCCAGGTTCGCGATTTGCGTCTCCGTAACCACGCTCGAGACTGCCGACGTTTCCGTCTGAACTTGCGACGCATTGCCGGCGACGGTGATTTCCTGAGTGGTCACGCCGACCTTCAGTTGTAGGTCAACGCGCACAATCTGGCCGACTGTAAGGGTAATGCCGGTGCGCGCCAGCTTCTCAAAGCCCGACGCCTCGGCAGTTATCACATAGTCGCCAATCGGAATAGCGCTAATGGAATAATCGCCCGCACTGTTGGAAACTAATTCACGGGTGAACCCCTTTTCAGGATTGGAAACTGTGACTCTTGCTCCCACAATCACTGCCCCGCTAGAGTCAGTAACAGACCCGTCGATTCTCGCCGTGTCCTGAGCCCAGGCGGAAAGTGATAAGAAGCAGAAAAGAACAGAAGCAAACGCAAGAATTTTTCTCAATTCTTATAACCTCCAGAGAGAAACCATGCCCTAATTCGCTCCGGCATTAGGGTCAATTGGCTGCAACTACATCCGACTGCTCGAAACAATTACTTGGAAAATCTGCTCAATGTCGAGCAATACCGATGCCACGCCTGTAATCATTGACCGATAAATAAAGCTACTGGCATCAATAAACATATTCTATGTACAGTTGATTGGCAGCGGATGGACCTGATTGATTCCCAGATTCCATATCCCAATTTTGGAATATGTTTACATATTAAACAATATATTTGTAGTATATAATCAACCTATTTCATTGATAACGGGCACATTTAAGGTCATGTCCTTTTCGAGATTCTTGGCCACGCTCGGTGCTATGCTCAGAAGGCCTCGTAAGCGAGGGTCGCCTCGAGCAGGCGTAGAATGTGAAGAGTGAGAGGTTCTGAGTTCATACTCTCTATCGGAGGTGCGCGATGGCAATCGACCGGAGACGGTTCTTGGACCAGGGAATTAAAGGTGGACTAGGCGCCGCAATTGGTGCGGCCGCAAGGCCGGTAGCCCCGAGCGACAAAGTTGTTGTGGGAGTTATGGGAGTGGGGGGGCGCGGAACGCAATTAACCGGTTTTTTTGCCGACCGGCCGGACGTGGAGATTGCCTACGTCTGCGATGTCAATGCCAAGCAGCTTCCCGGAGCGGTGAAAGTGGTCCAAGCCATAAAAGGGAAAACTCCCAAGGCGATTGGCGATTTCCGGCGCATTCTGGAAGACAAAGCAGTGGATGCCATGGTCTGCGCCACGCCCGACCATTGGCATTCCTTAGCCACCGTGATGGCCTGCCAGTCGGGCAAAGATATCTACGTGGAAAAACCGGCTTCACACAATATTTGGGAAGGCCGGAAGATGGTCGAGGCAGCGCGCAAGTACCACCGCGTCGTGCAAGTCGGCACGCAAAATCGCAGCAGTTCGTATGGTGCGTCGGCGCGCGAGCTCATTCACTCCGGAAAACTGGGCAGCATCCATCTTGTTCGTGTGTACAATATGTTGGACCGGGAGCCGGTGGAGAGAACACCCGACACCGCCCCGCCGGAAGGTTTTGATTGGGATATGTGGCTTGGTCCCGGGCCCCTGCGGGCCTATAATCCCAAGTATTTCCGCAGGGTTTTCTGGGACTTTAACGGCGGGCTCATGACCGACGATGGGGTCCATCAGTTGGATTTAGCCCGCGCGGTGATTGGCGTGTCTTTTCCCAAATCTGCCCACCATTGCGGGGGGAACCTTTTCTTTAAGGACATCGCGGAGACCCCCGACACCTCGATTGTTACGTTTGAGTATGACGGCCTGCGGCTGGTTTTCGAAGAGACATCGTGGACGCCTTATATGGTCAAGGTCCCCACCAATGTAAGAGAGAGCACGACCCAGTTTCCGGATTGGTATCCCTTCATCGGGACGAGAATCGAAATCCATGGCAGCGACGGCATGATGATTTTGGGCCGCCACGGCGGAGGATGGCAACTCTTCGACCGCGAAAGGCACATGATCGCGCACGACAAGCAGACGTTTTCGGCAATGCAGGCGGCCCACGTGGAGAACTTTGTTAATTGTATCCGCGACCGAAAACACCCCAACGCCGACGTCGAGGAGGGCCATGTTTCCGCGGCGCTTTGTCACATGGCGAATATCTCCTATCGGTTGGGGGACCGGAAGATTGTGTTCGACAGCGCCCATGAGGCCTTTGTTGATGACCACGAAGCGAATCAACTCCTCAAACGGACTTATCGTGCCCCCTGGGTCGTGCCCGAGAATGTGTAGCCTGGTTGACGATGTAGCGGCGGTCGGTTCCCCTTCGGGGAGGGAAACATAGCGTCGGTTCAATTAATATCCAAGAGCATAAATCAAATCTAAGACCATAAAGCTAAGAAAAGAGGTCTAAACATGATCGATGAACGGTCTGTTTCATCCCGCCGGAAGTTTCTAAGCGGCGTTGCCGGAGCTGGCGCAATGGCCGGCTTGACCGGTCTTTGGCCAAACGAAGCAGCGGGCCACCCATCGGCCAATTCCCTGCCCATTGTTTATTTTTCCAAGCACTTGCAGTGGCTCGATTGGGAGCCTATGGCGGCGACCGCGGCGGAACTGGGGTTTGACGGCATTGACCTGACGGTCCGCGAGGGCGGGCACGTCGAGCCGGCCCGGGTGCCGGCGGACCTCCCCAAAGTCGCGAAGATTGTCCGCAGCGCGGGCCTGGACATTCCGATGATCACCGCGGGAATCGCCGACAAAGATTCGCCCCATGCGGAAGCCATTATTCGCACCGCCAGCGAGGTGGGAATTCCCCGCTACCGGTGGGGTTGGTTCTCCTGGTCAGATGCCGGGAAGGAGCCCGATTTATCAAACTTCCACCCGGGCGTTGAAAGGCTTTCTGGCCTGCTGATCGATGTCCCGGCCCGGCTTTCCCAATTGAAGAAGCGGGTTTCCGAGTTGGCGGCCTTGAATGAGAAGTACAAAGTATGTGCGATGTACCACAACCATTCGGGTCCCCTGGTGGGGGCGCCGGTCTGGGATCTTTGGGTCCTCATCAAGGATTTTGACCCGCGATGGGCGAGCTCGAATTTCGATATTGCCCACGCCGTCGTCGAAGGGGGACTGGGTGGGTGGATTGATAGCACCCGCCTAATGGCACCGTTTATCAGAGGAGTAGCCATCAAGGATTTTTATTGGGGCAAGAACGCCAAGGGCAAGTGGGAGCCCGTCTGGTGTCCGCTCGGAGAGGGCATGGTGAACTTCCCGGCGTTTTTCGCCATGCTCAAGGAGGCGAAGTTCTCGGGGCCAGTGCAGTTGCATACCGAGTATCCACTCGGCGGAGTGGAAGACGGCGCGAAAACCCTGACGATGGACAAGTCGCTAATTCTCGCTACAATCCGCAAAGACTTGGATACCCTGAAAGGCTGGATGCGGCAGGCGCAATTAATCTGACAGATTGTAGCGCGCGCAGCCCGCCCCGATTTATCGTGGTCTGGAGTTTGTACATTTTCCACGGCGCAAACTAACCTGGGACGCTACGGATCTCCTCTCCCACCGGGCCGGAGAAGCCACTTACTACTTTCGTATAGCGCCTTCTTTTCGTCTGGGGGACCACCCGTGCAGGGCGGTTCTGAATTGCTCTCCGAATTGCCAGCGGCGTCGCGCCGCCACTCGGCGGTTAGCCCGTTTCCGAGAGCGTAAAATCCAAGCAGAGTCGTCGGTTTGACGCGTTGGATCACATCACGGGTTATCCAAACCCCTTCGAGTTCAGGTGGACCTCAAAGTTAACGCTCGTAGACATTCAGGAGTTGTAAGCTCGTTGCCCGAACCCGCTCCTCAATAACGTGAACAAACCGCTTCAGGAGCTCGTACCCCAAGTCATGGTCGGTTTCGGCTTTCTCTCGGATGCATTTCCCATCCAACGAAATGGCACGGGTGGTCTCGAGTGCACACGCCGTAAACTTCCAATGGTAGGGGGGAGAGAGCCATGACCAACCGAGAACTTCACCTTCCTCAAGCGTCAGTATGGTAAGGGGACCACGCCGGTCAGCAAATAGCTGCAAGGCCACCTTTCCGGTACGAATAAGATAAAACTCGTTGGCTCTTTCTCCCTCGCGGAAGATCACGTCGGTGCTTTCGAAGCGTACGTTGCGGGCACACCCGGCGAGTATTTGGAGGTGGCACTGTTCCATGCCACTGAAAAGGGGATGTTCAGCCAGAATGGGTTCAAGTGTTTCCATGGTGATCCTTCCTCTGTCCAAGTGTGGGGATATTGTAACGCATTTTTCACCCACTCCGAATTTGCAGGTGGACATAATATCCCTCATGTAATTCTGCGTGCACAAACAGCTTGACGACACCGTTTTCGAGAGATACATTCTGCGTGTCGAATGGCTCCGGAGGGAAACGTGCTTCTTCGGGGTCTTTGACGGGGAGAACGCATATGGCTCCCCACGTAGTGATTGCGCCCGAGGCTTGTTTCATCGGCATGCGAGCCGATCGGAACGCGTGCGAAGCCGACTCAGATCACGCCAGCAGAATACCCAATCATTACCTTCAACAGAAAAACGAACTCGTTACCAAGGATAAGTTACGGCAAAAACGCATCCTCGAGGAAGTGTACAAGAGGTACTTCCCTGATGTTCCTCTAGCTCTCCCACCTTGTCACCTCCGTATTGAGATCTCATGCAAAGCAGATTCTAAGCGAGTCTCCGCTAACATAGTTTTCTCACGCCCAATTGAGGCGCGCGATTTCGAGAGACACGCCACCGAGAGAGGATGCAATTTTCATTCTCCAGAATTGACGGTGTGGACCGAACTGTGCCACGTCTCGTCCGCGCAACCAGCGGCGCTGGCGTGGAGAGATATACTTTTCTAACAAACGCCGCTCGCCCGCGGCAAGCTCGCTTGCATTCGGGGTGGGCGGCAGAAAACCCGTCTCACAAGGGAGGAAAACTCATGGAAAATGAAGCCCTGAGTATCATCGATAAACGCACCGGGAAGACCTATGAAATCCCGATTGATAAGGGGACCATCCGAGCCATGGACTTGCGGAAGATCAAAACGAATCCCGACGATTTTGGGTTAATGACTTATGATCCCGCGTTCATGAACACCGCATCATGCCAGAGCTCCATCACCTTCATCGATGGCGACAAGGGTATCCTCCGGTATCGGGGCTATCCCATCGACCAACTGGCAGAGAAGTGCAGCTTTCTGGAAGTTGCCTATCTGGTGCTGAACGGCGAGCTGCCGACCGCGGCGGAATTGAAAGATTTCGTCACCAACATTACTCACCATACCATGCTGCACGAGACGACCAAGAAATTCCTGGAGGGCTTTCGTTACGATGCCCATCCCATGGGTATGTTCATCAGCACCGTGGCGGCGCTCTCTACGGTATACCCGGAGGCCCGGAACGTGCATGACCCTGAGGTGCGCAAGCTTCAAATCCATCGCCTGATTGGCAAAGTGCCTACCATTGCCGCCTACACGTATCGCCACAGCCTCGGTTTCCCGTATGTTTATCCCGACAACGACCTCAGCTACACCGAGAATTTCATGAATATGCTGTGGAAGATGGTCGAGCCCAAGTACCAGGCTAACGCCGCCCTGGCGCGCGCGCTCGATATTCTGTTCATCCTGCACGCCGATCACGAACAAAACTGCAGCGCCAATGCCATGCGGGCAGTGGGCAGCTCGCAAGCGGACCCGTTTGTGGCAACGGCCGCCGCGGCCGCCGCGCTCTCCGGCCCGCTGCACGGCGGCGCCAATGAGGAGGTCTTGAAGATGCTCGACGAGATCGGCTCGAAGGAAAACATTCCCGCATACATCGAGCGAGTAAAGGCCGGGCAGGTCAAGTTGATGGGCTTCGGCCACCGCATCTACAAGAATTACGACCCCCGCGCCCGCATCATCAAGCAGGCCGCCGACCAAGTCTTCGAAGTCACCGGAAAGAATCCCAAGCTCGAAATCGCCCTGGAGCTGGAACGTATTGCCCTCCAAGACGAATACTTCATCAAGCGCAAGCTTTACCCCAACGTGGATTTTTACTCGGGCATCATCTACCAGGCGATGGGGTTCAAGCCGGAAATCTTTACGGTGTTGTTCGCCATTCCCCGCACCACAGGATGGCTGGCGCAGTGGCAGGAAATGCTCTGCGACGCCGAGCAGAAGATTGCGCGGCCGCGACAGATCTTCACCGGTCACGACGTGCGAGATTTCGTCCCGATCGAGAAGCGCGGGGTGAAAGAATTTCCTGCGGCCGCATAGGGTGCACTTCCATTCTGGCATGACGAGCCCCTCCGCGGGAAGGTTCGCGGAGGGGCGCATGCCTCCGAGCAACGCGCATTGCCTTGCTCGAACAGGCAAGGAGGTTCGTCCCTGGAGGTGAGCATGGAATCATATAACGACAATCGCATTCCCGCAGATGGACAAGCCATTCAAGTTCAGGACGGCAAGTTCCACGTTCCTGACAACCCCATCCTCCCCTTCATTGAGGGCGATGGCACAGGGCCTGATATTTGGAAGGCTGCGCGCATCGTTTTCGACGCGGCAATCAAGCAGGCTTATGGGGGGCGGCGCAGGGTGGCTTGGTACGAGGTGTTCGCTGGCGAAAAAGCCCACAATCGGTTCGACAACTGGCTGCCGCCGGGAACCTTGGAGGCGATCCAGAAGTTCCATATTGCGATCAAAGGACCGCTGACGACACCCGTGGGCGGCGGCATCCGCAGCTTGAATGTCACCTTGCGGCAACTCCTCGATCTCTATGTTTGCATGCGCCCTGTGCGCTACTACGCCGGTGTTCCTTCGCCGGTGCAGCACCCCGAACAGCTCAACGTGGTCATCTTCCGCGAAAACACCGAAGACGTGTATGCCGGCATCGAGTGGCGAGAGGGCACACCCGAAGCTAAGGAAGTTATCGATTTCCTGAACCAAAAAATGGGAAAGAAGATTCGCGGCGATTCCGGCATCGGGATCAAACCAATGAGTGTCACAGGCTCCAAGCGGCTGATTCGGCGCGCCATTCAGTACGCCCTGGAGAATGGGCGTCGTAGCGTGACGCTCGTCCACAAGGGGAACATTATGAAGTTCACGGAGGGCGCCTTCCGCGATTGGGGATATGAGCTGGTGAAGGCGGAGTTCTCCGATACTTGTGTTACGGAAGCAGAGGTGGGCGCGGAGGTTCCGCCGGGCAAGGTTTTGATCAAAGACCGCATCGCCGACTCCATGTTCCAGCAAGTGCTTCTGCGGCCCGCTGAATATGATGTGATTGCCACACCCAACCTCAATGGTGATTACCTATCGGACGCCTGTGCGGCGCAGGTGGGTGGATTGGGGATGGCGCCCAGCGCCAATATTGGCGACCAGCACGCCGTGTTCGAGGCAACCCACGGCACAGCGCCGAAATACGCCGGCCAGGATGTCATTAATCCGTCGAGCCTCATTCTCTGCGGCTCGATGATGTTCCACTTCATGGGCTGGAAGGAGGTCTCACAACTTATCGAAACGGGTATCAGCGAGACCATCCGCCAAAAGCGTGTCACGTACGACTTACATCGCCAAATGGAAGGGGCGGTCAAGGTAAAAACCAGTGAGTTTGCCGCCGCCATCGTCGGTAATATGGCGCTGCCCGCGGCGGCTTGAGGAGGCTGCGATGAGAAAAAAGGTTACGGTTGTGGGAGCAGGAAACGTGGGCGCGAGCTGTGCTCTGCGTCTGGCTGATAAAGGGTCGGCCGACGTCGTGGTCGTCGACATCCTCGAGGGTATCCCGCAAGGCAAGGCGTTGGACATCTTAGAGGCCGGCCCCGTGGCGGGAGTCGACGTCAAAATCACGGGAGCTAACGACTACGCGCCGACCGCCGATTCTGACATCGTTGTGCTGACGGCCGGTTTTCCCCGCAAACCCGGAATGAGCCGGGACGATTTGCTGTGGGCCAACTATGACATCGTCAAAAACTCCGTGGAGAACGCCATCAAGTATTCTCCCCAATGCATTCTGATTGTGGTCACGAACCCCCTCGATGCCATGTGTCACGTGGCGTACCGGGTCAGCGGCTTTCCCAAGAACCGGGTGATCGGAATGGCGGGTATCCTGGATACCGCGCGCTTCCGCACCTTTGTCGCTCAGAAGTTGGACGTATCCGTAAAAGACGTCACGGCTTTTGTTCTGGGTGGCCATGGCGACACCATGGTGCCTCTGGTGCGGTATACGAGCGTGGCCGGCATACCGCTTACGGACTTGCTCGACGCTGAGACGATTCAAGGCCTCGTAAAACGCACGCGAGATGGGGGCGCGGAGATCGTCAAGTATCTGAAATCCGGCAGCGCGTACTATGCTCCCTCGGCAGCCGTGGCCGAGATGGTTGATTCGATCCTCAATGACCGAAAGCGGGTGCTGCCCTGCTCTGCCTTCCTGGAAGGCGAGTACGGGATCCACAACCTCTTCGTCGGGGTGCCCGTGAAGCTCGGAGCAGGAGGAATCGAGAGAATCTTCGAAGCCAAGCTGACCGAGGAAGAGAGTGCGGCTTTGCACAAGAGCGCTGCCGCCGTGGGAGAGCTTGTCGACGTAATGGCATCTAGACTGGACCAGTCACAAGCAGCCGCTTAGATTGCGGCGCCGTTCCAGCCTTGGTGTCCGTCAAGGCAACCGACTGGATCTGTCCTCAAGGGCGAGGGGAGTGGCGTGCCCAAGTGAGGGTGAGTGATAAGTGTCTCCGGCTATGGACATTATGTCGGTGATGAGAAAAGCATCATTTTGTGTTGATCAACCGGGCAAATTGGACCATGAAGTGCTCGACAGATTGTAGGGGCCTCAGAATCGGACAATAAGCCCCTGGGGGTCCGGAAAATGTCGCTTTGCCTTCGAGGTTCAAATGGCTGAGGCAGCCCCGAAAGCACGAAAGTTCCGCGGTCGGGTCTTTATTGATTGGAACCGTTGCAAGGGCTGCGGGTTCTGCATCGAATTCTGCCCGCCGAAAATTCTGGTTTTTTCGGAGGAGTTTAACAGCCATGGGTACCACCCGCCCTACCTCGCGAAAGAAGAGGCATGCACGGGTTGCGATTTGTGCGGTTTATACTGTCCGGACTTTGCGATTTTTGGTGTGCGCGTGCCCGTCGGCGTGGAGAGCGCCGAAATAGCAAGCACCAAAGCCTGAAAAACCCTAAGACAGCAGCCCGCGCCAGACGCAGAAGGAGATGAAGACTGAATACCGCGAATCCTCAAGCCGTGCTCACCGGGGCTCACTTCCTCGATGGCGATTGCGCCTGTAGCGAAGGGGCGCTTGCGGCGGGCGCCAACTTTGCTGCCGGCTACCCCATAACTCCCTCCACTGAGGTCGTCGAGCATTTTGCTGCGCGAATCCCCACCGTCGGCGGCGTCTTCCTCCAAATGGAGGATGAACTTGCCTCCTCGATTGCTATTGTGGGCGCAGCCTGGGGTGGCGCGAAGGTTTTCACCGTCACCTCCGGTCCGGGCTTTTCGCTGATGATGGAGCACCTGGGTTACGCCGCGATGACGGAGACCCCCCTCGTGCTTGTGGACGTGCAGCGCGGCGGGCCCTCCACGGGCTTGCCCACCCTGCCGGGGCAGGCTGACATGATGCAGGCACGCTGGGGATCACATGGCGACTACGAGATCATCGCGCTGTGCCCCAACTCGCCCCAGGAATGCTTCAACCTGACGATTGATGCCTTCAATCTCGCGGAGGAATACCGCACCCCGGTGCTCGTCATGATGGATGAGTGTGTGGGGCACATGACGGAGAAGGTCATGATTCCCCTTGCCGAGGAGATCAAGATTTATCCCCGCCGTTACACTTCCCTGCCTCCTTCGGAATATCTACCGTACCGGCCAGGGCCTGACGGCATTCCGGAAATGGCGAAAGCGGGGGACGGGTACCGCGCCGAGGTCACGGGCTTGACCCACGACGAACATGGTTATCCCGCCATGAACTGGCAGGCACAGCACAAACTGGTGAGCCGACTGGTGGGGAAAATCCGCGGCAACGCGGACCGCATCACGCGCTGGGAAGAGAAAGGGTTGGAGGACGCCGAAGTGGCGGTGGTGGCGTACGGCATCACCTCGCGTGTGGCGGAGCGGGCCATGCAGATGGCGCGCGCCGAAGGGCTTGCTGTGGGCCTGCTCCGGCCTGTGGTGGTATGGCCCTTCCCGGAAAAGCGCATCCGCGAGCTAGCCGCGCGCGTTCACGCCTTTGTGGTTGTCGAGATGAATTACGGCCAGATGGTTTATGAAGTGGAACGTTGCGCTGGCGGCCGGGCGCGTACTCTGCTGTTAGGCCACGGAGGCGGCACGGTGCACGAACCGGAGGAAATCCTGAAAGCGATTCGCGAGGCGGCGGCATGAGCACCTTTATCAACCCGGTTGAACCCTTTCTGCGCGCGGACCGCATGCCGCACATCTGGTGCCCGGGCTGCGGCATCGGAACCACGGTGAACTGTTTTGCGCGCGCGCTGGTGGAGTCGAAACTTCCCCTCGAAAAGGTCGCGGTGGTCTCGGGGATCGGATGTACGGGGCGAGTGGCAGGGTATTTGCACCTCGATTCCTTCCACACCACCCACGGCCGCGCCATTCCTTTTGCCACCGGCCTCAAACTCGCCAACCCCAATTTGCACGTCGTGGTCTATAGCGGCGACGGCGATCTGATTGCCATCGGCGGGAACCATTTTATCCATGCCGCGCGTCGCAACGTTGATATTACCGTTATCTGCGTGAATAATTTCACCTATGGAATGACGGGCGGCCAGGTGGCTCCGACCACGCCCGTGGGCGCCACTGCCACCACATCGCCTTACGGCTGCTTCGAACGGCCGTTCAACCTGCCATTCCTCGCGGAATCGTCGGGGGCCGTCTACGTGGCGCGCTGGACGGCTTTCCACGTCCGCTATATTGCGCACGCGATGGTGGAAGCCTTCCAGAAGAAAGGATTTTCCTTCATCGAAATTCTGTCACCGTGCCCCACGCTCTACCAGCGGCGCAACAAGATGGGTGACGGTCTTGACACCATGCGGTTTTACAAACAACACAGCGTCATCAAAAACGGTGCGAGCACCCACGAAGTCGATATCAATCTCCAGAGCGACATCATCGTCGGTAAGTTCGTCGATATTGAGCGGCCGACCTTGCAGCAAGCCATGGAACAACAACTTCGGCAGACACTCAAAGATCGCTACGTCGGTTGGGGAGGGGCCTGATGGTCAGCTTAGGAATCCGCATCGCAGGTTTCGGCGGGCAGGGCGTGATCCTGGCAGGCATGGTGATCGGCAAAGCCGCGTCGATCCACGACGGCAGATTCGCCACACTGACTCAGAGCTTCGGCCCGGAAGCACGCGGCAGTGCATGCAGCGCGCAGTTGATCGTCTCCGACGAGCCCATCCTTTACCCTTACCTGACCCAGCCCGACATCCTGGTGGTGATGTCGCAGGAGGCCCACACGCGCTTCGGATCAGACCTGAAGCCCGGGGGAATGCTGCTCTATGAGCAAGACCTGATTCATCTGGATAATACGACTCAAGGCATACGGTATTATGGTATTCCGGCGACCCGGTTCGCGGAAGAACTGGGCCGTAAGCTGGTGCTCAACATGGTGATGGTCGGCTTTGTCACCGCGCTGGCGGGACTCGCCACGCCTCAAGCCGTCCGCAAAGCGATTGCCGATTCCGTGCCCAAAGGAACCGAGAAGCTGAACCTCGCCGCCTTCGAAAAAGGCCTGGAATTCGGCCAGAGCCTCCTCTCCGCTCCGAATGTGGAGTCCGGCTTCAGCCAAGCAGCTTTTTGTGGAGGTCGGGTCTAGGCGGGCAGAATATCTGCGCATGGCAGGGTTAAAACAGCACCTGCTCACGCGGTCGTTCCATCGTGGCGCCCGCGACGAACAACGCCAAGGCCAGCCCCTGCAAGATGATTTCCGGCTGCACACGGAGATGCACCTCCGCGTGATAAAGGGCCGCATGTAAACCATGCCTTCCAGCGTTCCGGGAGCGACGACGGTCGCCGCCCAGAAACCCAGAACCAAGTAAAGACTGGCAACATAGAGGAACCGTTTCAGGAACGGCCATGCCTTCAGGACGTCGTACAGCGGATAGAACCGCGGCAATAAGGGCCTGTGTAACGCCGAAGGGTTTAACGATTCCCCGTCACTTGGACGTTCAAGTCGCCAACCCGTAGATGTGGCCTACGCTGTAATCTTTGTTTTTCGGGCCGAATCCGGCTAAGTACCCGATCAGCACTGTTTCCGAGTGCGCCGAGATTCCGAAACCACTGTATCATGCGTTCGAGCTTTCCTTTCATGATGGGTCGATGGTAATGGAGACCGACACCGTATTAGAGATTGCGGAACTTCCACTTCCCGATGTGCCGGTGACCGTGATCGTCGAGGTCGTGGGCGTTCCTGTGCTGCTGTTGGACGATGAGGTAGCGCTCCCACTCCCACCGCCGCAAGCCACCAAGCCGGCGAGCATGACAAGCAACAGAATGGGGAGGCAGCAAGCGAGCCTGCGCTGCGACTTGATGCGCCTCCAGGGTACAACCAGCGCGAGCCCAGCCACCCAGACCCATGGCGTCGGGAAGGGAGCCTGGGGCAACCTGGAACCCGGGATTAAGAACTGTGCGGAGGTTGTGGCCGTAGCAACGGTAAGGGTCGTTGTTCCGGCGGAGCCGTTCGGCGTCACATTCGGCGGCGCGAAGCTGCAAGTCGCACCCGAGGGCAACCCCGAACAGGCAAAAGTGACAGCCTGGTTGAAGCCATTCGTGGGCGTGACGGTGAGGGTATAGGTAGCGGAATTGCCCGCCGTGACGGTGTTCGAGGTCGGACTGGCGCTGAGCGTGAAGTTGCCGGCGGCTACGCCGGTGCCGGTAAGTGTCACGGTCTGTGGACTGATCGGGGCATTGTCCGTGATTGCTATGGTACCGTTGCGCGTCCCGGTCGCCGTGGGAGTGAGGGTCACGCTGATCGTGCAGTTAGCGCCGGCTGCAAGGTTGGCGCCACATGTGTTCGTCACTCCGAAGTCTGAGGAGTTTGTCCCCGTGACACTGATGCTGGAGATGGCGAGACTGACGCTTCCAGTGTTCGAGAGGGTCACGGTTTGTGCAGCGCTGGGGGTCCCGACTTGCTGCCCGGTGAACGTGAGGCTGCCAGGGGAGGTATTTGCGCCCGGGAAGGGCCAGAACACATTGAGGTTTTCGCTCGCTAAGATCGCCCAAACCGTCGCGGCCAGACCAACTCTTTCGGGAATGCATTGAAACGGCGTGTCCAAGCATTCATCAAGCGGGGGCAAATTGCTGGGTGGCGCGCTCTCGCCGTTAATCGTGGCGGCTACGACTCCCATTCCATCCGCAAAGGGCGCCGAAGCTTGGGCCTGCCCAATCTGCGTAAGATCATTCTGAGCCAGAGTTCCGCAAGTTGAAGTCGAGAGAAGCGCGGCGATGTACTGGCACGTCTCGATGAATTGTCCCGTAAATTCCCAGGCAATCCCTGCCGGCGGAGGCGGGATGATGTCCACACCCTGGAAGGTCAACCCATTCGCGCTGATCGTCTGCGGGTACACAGTCGAGACGTAATTGATGGGCTGAGTCCAATCGATGCTGTTTTTGTAGGTCCCGGAGCCTGCCATCGCCAAGGTGGTGAAGGTGTTCGAGTCCAGGAAGTCGCAGACGGTAATGACATCATTGCCCCTTTGCGGACCGGTCGGGCAGACCCCTGGACCAGATGCGGTTCCGACTGGTACGGTGCCATTGTAAAAGCGTCCGTCGTCCGAGTCGTACAATGCCAACACGAAATTGCCGGCGACCTGTGCGTTTGTCGTCCACGTTGAGGCAGCACTCGTGTTGCCCAACTGGGATTCCACTGCCGCCAGGGCGCTGAATGCTGCGAAAACATCGGCATTGTTTTCGATGGACTTGTTCGTGCCTAGGACCTTGGGCAGGCCCTCGTCAGGATAGCCATAGAAGTAGCCTCCGAAGCCCGTACCGGTTTGATCCTGTAAGTTGCCGACTATCCAGTTGGCTATTTCGAGGGCGTCACTGAGGTATGTGGCGTTGCCGAATTGTCGATACGCAGCTACCAGCGACAGGACGGCAAAAGCGTCGTTGCCCCCCGTGGCCCCATCGAGCTCCAGGCAAAAGCCCGTGGGCGAGGCGCTTCCACAGGTAAAACCCGCTAACCGGACGTTTCCAGCGAGCGCGCCGGTGGTTTGGCCGTTCAGCAAGGCAATATCTCCGCTTGAGTAGGCGTTATGCAGTCCCGCAAATCCGCCTGGTGCGACAGGAAGAAGGTCGCCCTGGTTGTCGTTGTGGAGAGCATAATCCAGCGCATTGGCGATTGTCTGCGCATCGGCCAAATCCTGCGGTGTGCCGCGCGCCAAGAAACCGATCAGCGACAAAGCGGCTTCATAGATCGCGGCAATATTCCGATTAGCCTGATCCGGGGGAAACGGTGTCTGAGTTTGTGGCACTGCCCCGAAGGTTTTGGTGCCGAGCGGCAGGCTGAGGGTTTCTGATCCTTGATTGCTGCGGGTAGGGTTAGGCGTGAACTGAATATTGTCCACAAGAACGGTCGCGCCGGGGCCTGGGCTAGGATCATTCGTAGAATTCGTCGTTATCGTGAAAAGGATATGCGTGTCACTTAAATTCGGCGGACAGGTCACCGTAGGAGGAGGAGGCGGCGGGACAAGAGAGCTTATGAGGAATGTCATGGTTGTCCAGGACGGGCCAATGGTTAAGAAGTTGGTCACGCACCCTCCCACGCCAAACTGGACCTTCGCACTGTTCGGCGAGCGCACGTCGAGAGACACGGCTGTTGCGCCCGTGAGGTTGTAGCTGTTGCTCGCGGGTTGCCCATCCGCCCCCCAGTTGAGCGGCTCCTCAATATTCACGCCGGCATATTCGTCGCCTGACATGGGTGCGAAGGTAAGGCGGAACGCGGTACCGCGCGTGAGGTCGAGAGCCGTAGTGTTTGACGAGGGATAGCAACCGGTAACCGTGTCTGCCGGGTTGTCGATGCAGCCGGTATCGATCGAGATCGCGCTAATAGTCCCGAACCAGCCCGAGGGGTAACCATGATTTAATCCCGAGTCCTGGTCCCGGTACACGTAGAAGTTGGTGGCGTTGGCCACGGCACGCTGATGTAGTTCCTGGTAGGCCGAACTCACGGATGGGCCGCTCTGGGCATCCGCTTCCGGACACAGGACTCCCAGGGTCAACACAGCGAGGCAGAGTGCGGCCATGGGCCCAGTCCTTCGCCCCGCAGCAAAAATCTTTGCCATGGCACGAACGGCACCCTGAAAAACCGAACGATGAGCAGACAAGCGATGATTCATTGGCTCACCCCCCGAATCATGTCGTGGCGCACAATCTTGCTGTCCCCTGTGATCGCGAATTTCCATTTGGGAGTGCCGGATTGAACCTCAATCCGGGCGTGATTCAGGGTTCCATTTTGCGGTATCCGCCACGGAAGTATATACCTACCGTCTCGTTATTAACGAAAAATATCCAGTCAGACGCCAACGCGCTATCCAGCAGCCAGCGGTGAGCATTCAGGATGGATTCAGCCTGAAAAGTCGCCATCCTGGATAGTCTCATGTCTAATGTTTGGCCGTGCGATAGATCGAGAGTACAGCCCTTACGAAAAGGAACCAGGATTACGCCTGAACCACGTTCGTGGAAGCGGCAGCTCCACTTGGACGGCCTGTCCGTAAAAGTGCCGTCCAACCGCGCAGAATCGCAGTTGATGAGCCTGTCCTCGACGATTAGCCGCGATAACGGCGAAGGGTTTACCGATTCCCCGTCACTTGGACGTATGTCGCCAACCCGTAGATGTGGTCTGCGCTGTAATCTTTGTGGATCTGGTCGGGGGGCAGCCCATTCGAAATGTACAAACTCCGGGCCCCGATTTATCGGGGTCTCGCCGGCTGTCGCGAGAGCGGCCCGCTCCCACCAAGATTGCGCGGGCAGGATGCCCACGCCCCAGCGGGCGAGACGCCCGCGCTACGTCCAGGGGATCTCCGCTTTTACCTCTTGCCCGCACTTCTCACCACGGCGATGCGAACCGGCCTTTCGGAGTGCGGCGACTCGTCGCCACTTTTGCTCGCCGCGACTCGTCGCGGCAAATGACCCACCGCTGACGAGTCAGCGGTAGAAAAAGCGGGAGCGAGCTCCCGCACTCCGAAATCGGGCATCATGTGCCCGCACTCGTTGTTGGCGGTGGCGGGCGGCGGAAATCGTCAGGAAGGCCGTAGCACGACCGTGCTTAACCCCGCCGTTCCTACCCCGGGCTGAGAAACTCGCGCCGGGTCACGCACCCTGCGCCCACCTCGCTCTTCCGCAGTGTTCAATATCGAAATAAGTCACTTAAACGACTTCGAATATATCAAATCAGTGAAGGGCTTCCCCGCCCCTCGAAAATGGCAAAAAGGTGCACTTTTGTACTGTTGACCCCGCGCACTATTTAGGTATAATCATCTTTTCTCCAGGTCAATAGAAGGAATCTCCCGTTCTGAAATGCCCAAGGAGGAAACTAATGAATCAGGCATCAAGAGGCCATGGAGCGCTTCTTTTACGAGGGCTGTGTGGCGCGCTGTGTTCAGCCATGCTGCTCTTCGTCGTGGAAACCCCGGCGCAGGCACAGTCCCTGCTCACGCACCACGTGCGGCAAGACGTTATCAGCGGGAAGGCGCAGTTCTTGCGCCGGCTACCCGAAACGCAGACCTTGCGCCTTAACCTTGTTCTGCCCGTCCGCGATCCGGCAGGGCTCGAAAAATTCTTGCAAGAGGTTTACGATCCTACCAGCCCCTCCTACCGGCATTTCCTTACGGTGCCGGAGTTTACCGCGCGGTTTGGCCCCACCCAGGAAGATTATGACGCCGTGGTTCACTACGCGACCGCCAAAGGCTTTACCATGGTGGGCGGCACCCGCGACGCTATGGACGTGCAGATCGAGGGCTCAGTAACCTCCGTCCAGGCAGCCTTCAATGTGTCCATGGGTGTGTACCTGCACCCCACGGAAGACCGGACGTTCTACGCTCCCGACCGCGAGCCCACGGTGGCCCTTCCCTTCCCGCTGTGGCATATCTCGGGTTTGGACAACTATTCCATCCCCCATCCCGCCCTCGTGCACGCAAATAGTCAGGCTGTGAAGTCCAATGCTACGACGGGCTCCGGCCCTTCGGCTTCTTTTTTAGGCACCGACATGCGGGCGGCCTACTACGGCACAGGGTCTCTCACCGGCTCCGGCCAGAACATCGGGCTGCTCGAGTACTACGGATATGATATCGCCGACTTAAACACGTACTACACAAACGCCAAGCAAACATCGCTATCGAGCCATGTCACCGGCGTTTCCACGGATAGAACGAGCTTGAGCTGCCTCGCAAGTAGCGGTTGTGATGATACGGAACAGATCCTCGACATGACTCAGGCGCTCGGCATGGCTCCGGGCATTACCACCCTATACGTGTACGTGGGGTCCAGCGATACCGCCATTCTTGGGGCCATGAGTTCGGCCAATCCGTTGCCCCTGGCATTGAGCAGTTCGTGGACCTGGACGCCGGACGACCCGGGCACTGACGACCCGTACTTCAAGAAGATGGCGACGCAAGGCCAGAGCTTCTTTCAAGCGGCCGGCGACAGCGGGAACTGGAAGACAAGCACTTTCCCGTCAGAGGATCCGAACGTCATCTGTGTCGGCGGCACGGACTTAACGACAGCCAGCGCGGGCGGCCCCTGGAGTGGGGAAACCGTTTGGGTCGACGGTGGCGGAGGGATTTCCACTGACCACCTGGCGATTCCGTCATATCAACAACTCGCGGGCGTGATCACCTCCACCAACAAGGGGTCCACGACCTATCGGAACGGCCCTGACGTCTCGGCCAACTCGAATTTTACCTTCTACGTCTGTGCCGACCAAACCACCTGCACGGTAAACTATTATGGCGGCACCAGTTTTGCCGCGCCCATGTGGGCCGGCTACATCGCTCTGGCCAATCAACAGGCAAAAACCAACGGCACTTCGGCGGTGGGCTTCCTGAATCCCACCATTTACCCGTTCGGTTTGTCGTCCAGCTACACCACCTATTTCCACGACATCACCAGCGGCAGTAACGGCTATTCGGCCGTAACCGGCTACGATTTGGCAACCGGCTGGGGCAGTCCGAATGGCGCCGCCCTGATCAATGCGCTGACCGGACCAGCGACTCCCGGCTTCAGCGTTTCTGCCTCTCCCACTTCCGTCTCAGTCACCCAAGGTAGCAGTGGCGGAACGACGATCACGAGCACCGTCACGGGCGGATTTAACTCGGCGGTTGCCTTGACCGCGAGTGGCCAGCCGACAGGCGTTACCGTGGGCTTCAGTCCGACTTCCATCACGGGCACGGGAACCTCGACCCTGACCTTTACCGTGGCCTCGACCACCACGACCGGCACGTACACAGTTACCGTTACCGGCACGAGTGGAAGCCTTGTAGAGACGACCACGGTTAATCTGACGGTGACCGCCCCGGCAAGTGCTAACTTCACCCTGAGCGCCTCGCCCACATCGATAACCGTGACGGGGGGAAGCTCCGGCACCTCCACGATCACGAGCACCGTCTCGGGAGGATTTAACTCGGCAGTTACCTTGTCTGCAAGTGGCCTGCCGTCAGGCGTGACCGCGACCTTCAACCCCACCTCGATCACGGGCACCGGGACCTCGACTCTGACGCTCAAGACGACCACTCGCGCCACCACAGGAACTCGCACCATCACCATAACCGGCACGGGCGGAGGCAAAACACATACGACCACCGTTTCTCTGACCGTCAGGCGATAGTGACGTTGAAGTGCTTTAGTGTTTGCTGTTTGACCGAACAAAGGCCCGGACCCAGTGGTCCGGGCCTTTTTTGCTCGCGGGTTGATCTGATGTGGAGGCGGCTTTGCGCCGCCGATGAATCGTAAACGCGGCTCTGTTCCGTCTTGCATTGTAACGGAGGCATTCAATTTGGCGGAGCATCCGCTGGGGGCCGCTGCGGGTGTTGTGCTCCGGGCGGAGGTTCCGGGTGATAAGCTTCTGGTAGCGCACATCGCGCCGACTCGTTTAGATAACATAATATATATGAATGAATGACTTATAAGGTAGACTTAAAGTTAAACTAGAGTCGGCATGGCGCCCTCGGACATTTTATCCACAAATCCCTCCCTCTGGCCCAGGGCGGCAACCTTGACCGCCGAGCATTGCTCACCACTGCCCCGCCGAAGGGTGCTGTGACGGACCACGTCCCACCTCGGGACGGGCACCCATCGCATTTTGTGAAAATCTTCCGGCAGCACGTGCCGGGCTGAAGTCCGGCGCTACACTCGGAATCGGGGAAGGACCGAGTTCCTTTTGACTTTCAGGGTTTAGAGGAGTAAGAATCGAGGGGCTGAAACACGGAAGACTCCCGAGATCGGAGGGTTTCATGGGAACCCAGAGACTTTCCCTGAGCAGCCTCCTCAAGTTTGGCCTCTGCTTCTTATTGCTGACGATTGGATGGGGACCCGTCAACGCGTGGGCGCAGCCTGCCGACGCGTGCGGCCCCGCGCCAGCCGTCAAGGCGGCACTCGACCAGTTGCCCGAGCAAACCCCGGCGCTGACGGACTGGCAGTTTCACGAACAACGCGCCGCCGCCATTCAAGTGTTGCTAAGCAGGTATCCCGATGACGTCTTCGTTCAGCGGGCGTACATCGACTCGGTGGGTGGCAGGGCCGACAGGGACAAGGTGATTGCCGATTACAAGGCCCGCCACGAGCGACAACCTGACAATCCGCAGTTGGCGTACCTCTACGGATTGACGCTGATCGGACGGCAGTCGCCAGAGGCCATCAAGCTCTTCAGCGCTGCGCTCAAAGAGAACCCGAAATTCGCATGGCCACAATTGCAGCTCGTGACCATCTACAACTCGTCGCCATTCTTGAACAAGGAGCAAAGCGCCGCGCACCTCAAGGCCTTCCTCGACGCTTGCCCCGCCTCCCTGGATGGTTACGAGGTGCTAACCCGCATGGACGACAAGGACCTTCTGCGCCCCTATGCCGCCCCACTGCGCACTCTGCTCGCGAGCCGCAGCGACCCCGAGGCCGTCGGGGCCTACCGAACGCTTTGGGCGCTCGAGTTCAAGGCGCATCCGGCGACTGACTACGATGCGCTGCGGCGGCAGGTGGGCCAGGACCTCGAACGCCTCCGCCAGCTTAAACTCGAAGACAAGCGCCAGCGGTACGAGGCGCTGGAAGAGGGTTTCAAGCTGGTGAACGATCAGAAGCAGTCCGACTGGGCGCAAGAGCAGGCCCAGACCCGTTTCCCGCGGCCCTGGGAGCTGGTTGCCATGACGAAATGGTTTAAAGACCATCATTGGCCAGCGGAAGATGCGACCCCGGACGCGAAACGTGCCTTTTACACCGATCTGTTGCAGCAGGCCACCCAATGGGCCAAGCAGCGCCCCAACACTTCCTTTATTTACTCGTATCGGCTGGATGCCATTGAGGAGCTCGAGGATGTGCCTGCGGCTGACGTCGAGATGGCGGCCGATCAGATGCTGAAAGTGGCAATAAGCAATGCCGGGCCCGAGAGCCCCAGCTCCGATTCTTACTCCGACGCGGCCGAGGTCCTTTCCAAGAAGCATCTCGAGCCCGAGCGCGTGGTGGAGTTGGCACAGAAGGGACTCGCCAAGTTGGAAATCGAGTCCAAGGAGCCGACCTACGACCTCAACAGCAAGGAAAACGTCGACTACTTCAAGTTCTATCGGGCCTACTCGCGTCTTCAGATCCTGGGATTCGAGGTGGACGGCTACCTGCAATTGAAAAATGCGGACAAGGCCCAGCTCTCGTTAGCGCAGATGGATGAGTGGCTCCAAGACCTCAAGGCGCTCGTGGGTGACAATCAAACCCACAAGAAATCCTATGCCCGCCGGCTCTCGGCCTACTGGGGACAGATGGCGCACGAAGCGGAACTCCGCGGGCTCAAGCTCGATGCGATGGGGTTCTACGAAAATGCGCTGCTCACCCGGCTCGATGCCGAGCAGAAGCCGGAGGCTGGAAAGAAGGATGAACTTGCGGACGATGCGCACCAACTCTGGGCCAGCCTCGGTGGCACGGACGAGGGCTGGAAGCTGTGGTACGGCCGCCGGGCCGACGCCTTGGCCAATCAATCGGGGTTGACATGGGAGGATGCTAACCTTCCCTTGCCCACTTTTGAACTCGCGGACCTCAACGGCAAGGCTTGGAACGTGGCCGCGCTGAAGGGCAAGGTGACGTTCCTGAACTTCTGGGCGTCCTGGTGAGGGTCATGCCGCGAGGAGTTGCCTCGCTTACAAAAACTCATCGACGAATACAAGAATCGCTACGACGTTCAGTTTATCTCCTTAAACGCCGACGAGAACCCCGGGCTCATCGCGCCCTTCATGAAGGAACACCAGCTCGCGTTCACGGTCATTCCGGCGTCCACCTACGTGTGGCAAACACTTAAGGTGTTGGGAATCCCGTCGAATTGGATTCTCGACGGGGAGGGCGTTGTCCGCCTGAAGGGCCTCGGCTACGACGCGTCGGAGAAGTGGGTGACCGGCATGAAGGACGCCATCGCGAAGGTTCAGTCCGCCACGCCTGCTGCCAACCCTCCGGCAAAGTGAGCGCGGGTGGGTAAAAGCACTTGTCAAACGAACCAAAAGCCCGCGTAGCGGGCGTCATCATGTAGCCCACGGCGCCGGCCGTGGGAAGATCGGGAGATGGGGTAAATTTTCAAGCCCCGGCAGGGGCGACATCAGCGCGATGGCTGGCGCAGGGTCCCGATGTCGCCACTACCGTGGCTCAGGATTACAGTGTCCTGCCTGACGCCACGGCTGTTCGCCGTGGGCCACAGGATGTCGCCGTTACCGCGGCTTCGGAAGACGACCTACTTCTTCCCTTCCCCCGTCGCGAAGCCGTGGAGCTTCACCTCCACCTTCTCCTCGATACTATCGTAGTACTCCTTGAGAATTGCGACCACCTCAGGCTTGGAGTATTCGGGGGGAACAGGCTTTCCCTCGCCCATCAATTTGCGGAGTAGAGTTCCCGAAAGTAGCAATCGAGCGCCGCCTTTATAGTTGCCGCTTTCATCGATGACGGCTTTACTTTCGTGGGGGCAGGTTTTCATTGACGCCATGCTACCGCACTCGTAGCAGTAAAAAGTCCAGTCCATGCAGAGGGCTCGTAGCTTAAGGGCGTCGGCGGGAATTTCCTGGAAGATTTTCTGGGAATCAAAGGGGCCGTAGTAATCGCCCACGCCGGCGTGGTCGCGCCCCACAATCAGGTGCGTGCAACCATAGTTCTGGCGGAACACAGCGTGTAGAAGGGCTTCGCGGGGTCCCGCATAGCGCATTTCCATGGGGTACCCGCCCTGGATCACGCGATCCCGCCGGAAATATTTGTTCACCAGCGCGTCGATGGCTTTCACGCGCACTTCTGCGGGAATGTCGCCGGGCTTCAGCTTCCCCACCAGTTGGTGAACATAGACCCCGTCGCAAACCTCGATGGCGATCCATGCCAGATACGCGTGGGAATTGTGCATGGGGTTGCGGAGTTGCAGGGCGGCCACCGTGCTCCACCCACGTTCCTCGAACAGTTTGCGGGCCTCGGCAGGCCGTTGATAAATCCCCTTGAACATCTCCGGATAGTAGGATTCCGAGATGACCTTGACGGGCCCCGCCAGGTTCGCCGGCCCCTGGTCCAGGACCTTCTGCACCCCGGGGTGTGCGGGGTCCGTGGTGCGGAAGACTTGCTTACATTCGTTCTCCTTATCGGCAGAGTACTTCTCCTTAACCTTCATGGTTCCCATGATAGTTTCAGTCTCAACATCCCACAGCGCCACTTCTTCGCCCAACACGATGGAGTTGGCCAGGTCCCCCGCGGCGGACAAAGTAATCGGGATGGGCCAGAAAAGGCCCTGCTTGCTGGGTAGGGTGTAGTTTTCGCAAACACCGCGCCAGTCGTCCTTGCCCATGAACCCTGCAAGGGGAGTAAACGCGCCAATGCCCATCATAATGAGATCGCTCGTCTCCCGTGTGGTCATGGGAACTCTTTTAAGGCTTCCGGCTTTCTTACTCTCCTCCTCCCGCAGCGAGCCTTCCAAAAGAAGGGGCAGTAAATGATCGCTCCCGTGGGGGAGAATCAGCTTGCTCATTAACACCTCCGATGATGTGTCCTGCGTAGAACCCCGAACCTTAACATGATAACCGTTGAAGGGTTTAGGCGCATAGGGCGAAGACTTCGTGGCGAGGACTTCGTGAGGTGGACAATTTTGAGGTTGAAGGCCTTCACCGTCTCTTGCCGACGGGAGCGAGAACCTTGTGGCGCGGGCGTCACGCCCGCTGGGGCGTGGGCATCTTGCCCGCGCAATTGGCGCGAGCGGGACGCTCCCGCGCCAGCGGGCGGGACGCCCGCGCTACGTCCGCTTTTCCACATTCATGTCACTCACATCGGAACAATCGAACGCTTGCCATTTCCGGCCGCGTCGCGTACGATGGCGAGAATCTCAGGGCATCTTATATCATCATGAATTGGGACACTCTCGATGTACCGCTGGGCTTCGGTTTTTGCGTCGGCCTGTACTACTTTTACCGGGGCTTACGCGTTTTCCGCGAATACCGCGTTCTGAGGGACACTCCCGAAACCCCGATTCGCAGTATCGCCATGGGCCTGGTGGAAATCCACGGCAAGGCCACAGGCATCCCGCCCATACCGAGCCCTGTGACCAAATCTCCCTGCTATTTCTATGTCGTGGATATCGATCATTGGGTTGAAACGAAGCAAGGCGGCGATTGGGAGCACGTCGCCACCGACGCTGACGGACCGCGATTCTATCTCGATGATGACACGGGCAGGGTGCTCGTTGACGCGCATCACGCGGAATACGATTTGCCCTGGACCGTCGCCTGGGAAGCGCGATATAAGCCCGGGACGAAAGCGAAGAACCACCCCTGGGGCACCTCCCCATCCCCTGGGGAGGCCCCCGATCTCTGGACTTACGCCGCCTCGGTGATCTCACGCAAGAAAGGCCACGGCTTTACGGTGGAGAAGACGGATGAACGGGCGCGCTACCGGTTGACCGAACGATTGATTGTCCCTGAACACCGGTACGACATCACGGGAACGTGCGCGGAGAATCCCGATTCCAAGGACGTACACGACCGCAATCTGATCATGAAGGGAACGAATGAGCCCACCTTTCTGATCACCTCTCGCAGCGACAGGGAAATCAAACAGGTATTGCGCGATAGTGCAAAGAACTATGTTTTCCGCGGCGGGATTGCGGCCGTGATTTGCCTGGGTCTCATCCTGCTGATCCGCGGATGGCTCTAACGCTTGGAAACCATATCCCCAAAAGCCGGCAGCAACTTGAATTTGTTCTCCCAGGTCGTGTACATGATGCCGTCGGCGCCCGGGGTGCGGTCCAGGGACTCCATCCAGCCTTTGGGATTCTCGAGGTCGTCAGCATCATAGTAGCCGGCGCCCAGAGTCCGGTATCCAAGCTTCGAGAAGAAGGCAAGACTCAGGTCGCGCTTTTCGTAATACCAGCACGCCATCACAATGTCTTTGGGAATGTAATTCCACGTGCCGTCAAGGCTCCCGTCGACGAGGTAGTATCTCTTCAAGGCATTGTGGTTGGGATCGAACATGTCGGACCAGACGTAGACCTCCGCCAGGGGATTTGCCGCGCGAATCATTTTGTACTGCCGGGTCACGCAATCACCGACAATCTCGGCCATGGAAAGATGCCGGCGCTTGCAGGTTTCGCACAAGCCGCCCACACGCAACTCATCCATGCTGAGGAAGTATTTCTTCGGTGCGAGGTACTTTTCAATAAGCGGAATCTGGCGCTGCCACACGTCGTAAACAGCGGGCTCCGACAAGTCGATCGAAGTCTGATCGCGATAGATCGTGGTGCCGTGGTAATAGTCAACCCGCAAGCGATCTCCCGCGTGGATTCGGCTGCCGGGCAGGAGCGAAATCGCCGGCCCTTCGTGGCCCCAACTGAAATCAAGGTGCGGGTCGGAAATAGCTGCATAGTCCCGGCCCTCCTCGTAAGTCGTGCCCGTCTTCTCATCGTTAACCTTCACCGGCGTACCGGGGCGGCGCAACGCATTGGTCAGTCCCACTTCCTCGATGGAAACGTCGTCCACCCAGACCTTGCCAGCCTTCCCGTCCGAAACACCGACCCGATACTCCACCTGGTCCGCGTACCAAGTGCTGAAGCCCCAAACCACTTCATGCCAGTCGCTGGTCTCCGGTAGGGGTGGTTCCATGTAGGAAAGATCACGCCCGTCGGGGGCGACGGCAAGCAGATGGATCGCCATGCGCGGTCCAGCGCCTTCGGTCTTCACCCATGCGCGCAAGCGATAGCAGCGATAAGGTTGGACGCGCAGCGATTGCGCGAGGTAAACCTCGCCCTCCGGACCGCTGAAGTCCTCGAAACGCACCGAGGCATGGCCGAAGTGAGAAACGGTCGTATCGATCGTGGCCCGCGCTCCATGCGCCGTGAAGCCCGCAGGCAGGTTGCCCTCTCGCTGTTCAAAGCCGCCGTTCGCGATTTTCACTACAGGGTCGGCTTGGAATCGCGCTTCGTGCTCTTCCGCCACAAACAGCGCTCCACGAACGGGTTGGCCCGCCGCCAGGTTTTTGTCGTGCGATAACACACCGCCACCATAGCCAACGCCAAACCCGGAGGGAATAATCTCCACCCCGAGGCGGTCGCAGGTTTGCTTCAGGCGCGTCAGGCGAGCGAGTTCCTCCGGAGTTTTCAAGTCCATCGCATCGAAGCCCGCCGACAACAGCATGCCGTTCAGGCCATGCTCGCTCGATGTGCGCGCAATGCCTTCAATGAGGGTGAGTTCCTGATCACTGTCCAGGCCCGTCGAGACGTAAACCCAGCGGTCACGATAGGCCTTGGATTCGCCCCACATGACCGCTGTCAAAACCACCAAACAACCTAGAATAAGAATAAGTGCCTTTTTCATATTGATTATTTCTCCTTAATTTCATCGCACCTCGATGGGCGCAAGGTCATACCAGCCATCAGGTTGCAATCCCTCAATGGCAAGCTTAATGGCCGGCTGTCCCGTTCGCGGGTCGAGCAGTGCCACCCGCAGACGGTAGCTTCCCGGCTTCAAATTTTCGGGAATATAAATCGCGCCATCGAACACCGCGTCGCCGGGCAGCCACTTCCGCACATCCACCGGCAATCTGATTTGCGTGCTGCTTCCGGTGGAACGCAATTCCACCGCCAGATCGTACTGGCGATAAACCGGCGCCACTCCCGCATTGAGCCACCACATGTGGATCATCTGCATCGTGCCTGCGGCCACAACAGGTGAAAACTCCATCCGTCGCAGGATAAATCGGTAACCCATCTTCCTCTGAAACGCGTCGAAGTCATCTTTCCACTCCGGCGGGATTGCCGACGATTTAATATTCACCGACGAAACGTGCCACCGCAGCGCCTGGGAGAAGATGTAATTGAGGTCCCACGTCTGCTGCTTCCAGTAACCCGGCACCCAACACGCTTCGAGCGACACCGGACTACGCTGCCACACGTTTTGTATTCCCGCACGAACGATTTGTTGCGGATATATATCCAACATCTCGGAAGGAAAATAAGGATCGTCGGAGGAAGTTCGCATGTCACCCCAACAGTCCAACCGCCAGCCCGCGCCGTGCTCGGTTCCGTATGCCAGCGCTTTTTCCTCGTCGAAGTTCATCAGCACGGGGGTTTGCTTGAAGGCCTCCAGCCAAATATTGACCAGTTTCGCTTGCACTTCGAACGCCGGCATGTAGGGGCTCCAACCTTCGCCCCAATAACCGACTGAAGAGATGTCCACGCTGTCCAAATCCGGGTGCCCGTCGTAGCGGCGGCCTGCCTCCGCTACCACGGCTCCCCAGTATTTCAAATACAAGGGGTCGGCAAAGTCGGGCTGCCAGGTCTCACCATCCTTGTCCGTCGCCCGATTCGCTCGCCGCGCTCCTGAGTTCCGATACCATTCGGGCAGCGGATGCTTCTCGTCGTAAGGCATCAGCCGAATAGCAAGGGCTTGATGATGCGCGTGCGCCGCTCGCAGGGCATCGTCCAGAATTTTCCAGCGTACTTTCCCCTGCTCCGGCTCCAGCGTCTCCCAAAACCAGCGACAATAGGAAATGGAAGAGGCAGGAAAATCAATCGCGCCTGCTGCCGGGGCCAGCTTGCCCACCGGACCTTCTTCCGACCACCCGATGCCGGGATTGATCGCATCTCCGTTGAAGCGCTGGAAAGTCTCGATCCCCATCCCCGGATTCACCAGAACTTCGTCGATCTCCTTGGGGCGCAGGATGGTGGTTTCCTTCTGCGCGACGGCGTTCGCCGCAGTTGCACCGAAAAGAAACATCATCAGCATAAGCTTTGATGACATGGTGGTTTCTCGCATTCTCATAACCGGGAACCGACGGCTTGGTGGGTTAGGCATATGTCCGATCCAAAGCCCGCGTAGCGGGCGCTATCATGTAGCCCACGGCGAAGAGCCGTGGGATGCAGGCACCATGCACCCGCCGTGAGCCCCGTAGGGGCGACATCTGAAAGGCCCTCACACAAAAACATAACGCGGGTCAAACGCAACCCCCTGTTTCTTTAGAAAACGCCAGCACTTCCTTTTGAAAAGTCACTCTGCGGTGATGTTTTTTCTGGTTCTCAATATATTGCCTTACTGATTCCACCTGAGACTTGCTCACGCTGAACGCGGCGTAGCCGCTTTGCCAGGCAAAGTAGCTCCGGCTTCCCCAGCGCCTTTTGACCCAACCGGAGGAATTCGCTTTCGCTTTCTCCATGGTGTCCGCAATCGAGAGTGTCGGCGGCTGAGCAAACAACATGTGAACATGATCCGAAGGGCCATTGACAAGCAGGGATTGCCCCCCCAATTCGTTGACCGCCCCCCCCCAGGTAAGAGAACATTTCGTTACTGACTTCGGCATGCAGCCAAGGCTGCCGGTTTTTAGTGCTGAAGGGTGCATGAATCAAAATATTCGTGTACGTATGGGACATCGTAGGTCTCCTCCCAGGGTTTGCCGGATGTCGCCCCTGCCGGGGTTCAATAACCCTTGCCGTCGTGGCCTGCCCCACGGCTTTGCCGTGGGCTACATGATGGCGCCCGCTTCGCGGGCTGGCAGCACCATCAAACCTCTGGGTTAGCACCTATCGTCCTTTGTCGCCGGATGGCGGCACAACCTCAATGGGCGCAAGATCGTACCAGCCGTCGGATTGCAATCCCTCGATGGCAAGCTTGATGGCCGGCTGCCCCGTTCGCGGGTCGAGCAGCGCCACGCGCAGGCGATAACTTCCCGCCCTCAAGCTTTCGGGAATATAAATCCTGCCATCGAACACCGCGTCGCCGGGCAGCCACTTTCGGACATCCACCGGCACCTTGATTTCCGCGCTGTTGTTCGTAGAACTCAGCTCCAACGCCAAGTCGTACGGGCGGTAAACCGGCGCCACCCCAGCGTTAAGCCACCACATGTGGATCGTTTGCATCGTGCCGGCCTGAACCGTAGTTGGAAACTCCATCCGCCGCAGGATAAACCGGTATCCCATCTTCTTCTGAAAACCGTCGAATGCCTTCTTCCACTCCGGCGGAATCGCCGACGACTTGATGTTCACCGACGAGACGTGCCAGCGCAGCGCCTGGGCGATGATGTAATCGAGGTCATAGTCCTTCTGCTTCCAGCCGCCCGGCACGCCACAGGTCTCGAGTGAAACCGGGCTGCGCTGCCACACATCCTGAATCCCCGCCCGCACGATCTGCTGCGGATAAAAATCCAGCATGTGGCACCAATGCGCCCCGGTCGCGACGCGCATGTCGCCCCAACAGTCCAGCCGCCAGCCCGCGCCCTGCTGCGTTCCATACGCCAAGGCTTGTTCCTGGTCAAAGTTCATCAGCAATGGAGTCCGCTTGAACGCTGCCAGCCAAATGTCCACCAGCTTTTTCTGCACCTCGAACGCCGGCATGTAATCACTCCATCCCTCGCCCCAATAGCCGACCGAAGAGATGTCCACGCTGTCCAAATCCGGGTGCCCGTCGTAGCGCTCCCCCGCCGCAGCCACCACCGCTCCCCAATACTTCATGTAGAGCGGGTCGGCAAAGTCGGGCTGCCAGATCTCTCCGTCCTTATCCGTCGCCTGGTTTGCGCGCCGCGCCCCCGACTTCTGATACCACTTCGGCAGCGGGTGCTTCTGGTCATACGGCATCAGCCGAATCGCCAGCGCTTGATGATGCGCGCGCGCTTCTCGGAGAGCCTCATCCAGAATTTCCCACCGGACTTTTCCCTGCTCGGGCTCCAGCGTCTCCCAAAACCAGCGGCAGTAGGAAATCGAGGACGCGGGGAAGTCGACAGCGCCGGAGGACGGACCCAACTTGACCACCGGGCCTTCTTCCGACCAGCCGAGGCCGGGATTGATCGCATCCCCGTTGAAGCGCTGGAAAGTCTCGATCCCCATCCCCGGATTTACCAACACCGCATCGATCTCCTTGGGACGGAGGATGGTGGTTCCCTTCTGCGCAACTGCGTTCGCGGTACACGCCAGGAATAGAAAGATAATCAGTATGAGTCTTGATGACATGGTGGTTCTCACCTTTTCGAAAGTTTCCAGCGGTGACTCTTGCAGGTAGCAATTTATCTCGGGGCAAAGAGCGCCGGGGAGCGGCACACCCGGACAACTTGCCTGCAATCACAAGCCGAAAGGCAATCTTGCAGCGCCCTTGTATCACATTTCAGGATTGAGGGGAATTAAAAGTTTCTTTTTCTTACGATATCTTGCGGTAAAATCCGATTGGCGTCCTACTGCCAATGGCATTTTTCAGTAGTGGGTCACGTAGCTACGAGTTGATCCGTCGGCTGATGGATCACCGCGTGTAGCGGTGAGTTTACCTCGCCACCTCGCGGCGTAAATCCGCCATTACAACGAATTGCCCCACAGTTCATTTTTCGAATCGTAGTGGAGCAAGTATAATCCTCGCCGGAGGGCCACGATGAATCGAACGTCTTGTTGCGTAATTCTAGTTCTTACCTTCGCGTCCCAGATCATGTCCGCCGAAACACCCCTTGCCCAAGCTGACCTCAGGGTCAATCAAGAAGGAATGCCGCAGATGCTGCCAGCCTACTTGGAGAAGCTGACACAAGACGCCACCCAGAAACGGTTGGCGCGGTTAAACCAAATCCAGTCGGAAGCCGACTTCCGCAAATGGCAGGAAGCAAACCGCAAGACCTTTCTGGATTTAATCGGAGGGTTGCCCGCGGAGCGTTCGCCGCTCCATGCGCGCGTGACCGGGGAGGTTCCTCGCGAGGGGTACGTCATCCGCAAGGTCATTTTCGAAAGCCTGCCCGAGTATTATGTGACCGCGAACCTTTATGTTCCGACCACCGGCAAAGGGCCGTTCCCGGCCGTGCTTACGCCATGTGGCCATTCTCAAAACGGGAAAGCCTATGACATTTATCAGCACCTCTTCATTGGGCTCGCGAAGCGGGGCTACGTCGTCCTGAGTTACGATCCCATGGGACAGGGCGAACGGTATCAATACTGGGACTTTGTGCAAAATGAGAATCTGCTGAAGGACCCCGACCGGCAGCACGCCATGGCCGGACTCGAGGAGACGCTGTTGGGCCAAAACCTTTCGCGCTACTTCATTTGGGATGGCATCCGCGGCATCGATTACCTCACGAGCCTCCCGGAAGTGGACGCGGCGCGCATCGGCGTGACGGGCAACTCCGGCGGCGGCACGCTGACGACCTACATCTCGATGCTGGATCCGCGCATCAAGGTGGCGTCGATCGTCACCTTCATCACTTCCCTGCCCCAAAAGATCGCGGCGCGGAACCTCGATGCGGGTGCCGACCCCGAACAGGATATTCCCGGATTGCTGGCCGCCGGGATCGACCACACCGAGTTCATCGGGATGATTGCTCCCCGGCCGGTGATGATTGGTTCCGCCGTTCGCGACTTTTTCCCCATCGAGGGAACGCGCCAGACCTTCGCCGAAGCGCAATCCCTCTACAAGAAGCTCGGCGTTCCCGAGCGCGTCAAGATGGTGGAGTTTGATCACCGGCACATGTACAGCCAGCCTCTGCGGGAGGCTACCTATGCATGGTTCGACCGCTGGCTGAAAGGGGTCGACGCCGTGGCGCACGAGCCGGAAATCGCGACGGAGAAGGATGCGACCCTGGAATGCACTCCCACGGGCCAAGTGATTACGTCTCTTGGCGGGAGGCGCGTCGTTGACTTCAACCGCGCGCAGGCCGAGGAGGACTTGCGCTTGCTCGATTCGCGGCGCCGGTCCGCCGAGTTCCGCAAAACGCTCGTCGAGAAAATCCGTAGCCGCCTGGCCTTATCCGCGGACGCGACGTCGCCCGTGGCAAAACCCGTCTCTTCCACCGAAGTCGGTGACCTTGTGGTTGAGAAGTTCCTGCTCCAAACCGAGCCCGGCATCGTGGTTCCTACGCGCGTGATCCATCGGAAGGGACTTGAGGGGAAGGCGCCGGCGGTGGCCTACCTGCGCGAGCGCGGGGGAGAAAGCGATGGCCCAGCTTTGTTTGCCAGTCTCGCCGAGCATGGCTTCGTGGTGGCGGTAGCCGACGTGCGCGGCTTCGGTGAGACCTGGTCGCCTCGCGACGTACGCGAACTGGAAGATAACTACTTCCACCCGCACGACGGAAGGGACGCCGATTTTGCCTACGCAGCGTTCTTCCTGGGGCGCACGCTCCTAGGCATGCGTGTGGGCGACGCTCTCGGCGTGGTTCGCTATTTGCGCACGCGACCGGATGTTGACCCCAAGCGCGTTGCCGAGGTGGGACGTGGGTGGGCAGGGGTGGTCGCGGCGTACTGTGGCGCGCTCGACCCAGACGACATTTCGTCAGTGGCCGTGGAGGGTATCCCGGCCTCCTATGGCGCGCTGGCCACGGCGGAGATTTACGACCAGCCCTCTTTCTTTCTGTTGCCGCGGGCGCTTCAGGACTTCGATCTGACCGACGTCTTTGGCGCCGTTGCGCCACGGCCGCTGTTGCTGCTGAACCCGCAGGACCCGCTGACCCGGAAAATGTTTGCGCAGGAAGCGTTTGTGGCCTTCGAGCCGGTTCGCACCGCCTATGAGGCGGCGAAGGCTCCGCAGGCCCTCGCCGTCAAGGTCGCGCCGCTCGAGGCCGACGTGCCCAAAGTACTGGAGGAATGGCTCCGCGCACAGAAATGACCGCATATTCCTCGCGGAGCCAGTGGGGGGTTGCGGCTAATCCTGGCGAGCGGTCGGGATTTTAGTGGCCGTCGACGTTCCTCGCGAAAAGAAAGCAGAAGAATTGTCCAAACCAGGGCGATCGAGAGTATGCTGGTTCGTAGCCGGGGCGGAAGATTGGCAATCTGAGGAAATAATCCTGAAGGAGGGCGACGACCCTCCATTTCAGGGTATTACACGGCGCACTTCTCGGTACGGAGTATGTACAAGATCCAGAAGCGAGTTTTCGTGTTTCTGGTGGCTGCGGCGTGCTTCGCGGCCCCAATCAAGCTGAACTGGACTCAAACGCGTGGCATGCAGGGGCAACCTATGGCTACGAAGGAGCGCATCCGCTCCGCAGGTTGGTGGCCTACCAAGAGCACGCCGGGGCGGGACGAATTCTTGGGGCCGGCGGCCTGCGCGGAGTGTCATTCCTCGCAAGCGGCCGTGCAAGAAGCCACCCCCATGGCCAAAGCGGGCGTGCTGGCGGCGAACTCCAAAACCCTCCGAACGCACTCGACCATGACCTTCCAACTTGGCGTGTATCATTATGACCTAACGCGTTCGGGGAGCAGAAGCATCTTCTCCGTCAGCGACGGATCGCAGACGGTTTCGACTCCCCTCGGGTGGGCGTTCGGTGAGGGAGAAACGGGCGAAACCTATGTTTTCGAGCGAGGGGGAACTTTCTACGAGGGCCGGTTGAGCTACTTCCCTGGCATTCAAGCCCTGGATATCACCCCCGGACAAACCCGTTCCACGCCCGCAGACTTGGAAGGGGCAATCGGCCGTCCAATGGACGCGGATGAGGCACACCTTTGCTTCGGATGCCACAACACGGCTTCCTCGGCCGGCGGCCAATTCGATCCTGAGCATCTGATCCCAGGGGTCACATGCGAGGCCTGTCACGGGCCCGGCGCAAAGCATGTGGCAGCGATGAAGGCGGGACGAATCGGGGAGGGCTTAACTCATGTCCTGAATCCTGCCAGGCTGCATCCCGTCGAATCCGTGGATTTTTGCGGCGCCTGCCATCGCGCCTGGGCGGACGTCATGGAGAGCGGCATGGATGGGATCGCCACGGTGCGCTTTCAGCCTTACCATCTGGAACTTAGCCGGTGCTGGGGAAAGGGCGACGCTCGCATCACCTGTCTCGCCTGCCACGACCCGCACCAGCCGCTGGCGCATGACCTGGGCTCCTACGATAGCCGTTGTCTCCGTTGCCACCTCGCGACGAAGGGCGCAAAGGCGTCGTCCGACCATCCCGGAGCAGCCTGCCCCGAGAGCACGAAGGATTGCGCCAGCTGTCACATGCCAAAATTCGAAGTCCCCGGTACGCACGCCAAATTCACCGATCATCAGATCCGCATCGTTCGATTGGATCGGTAACACCCGGAGACGCGGTAGAAAGCCTCCGTTTCTTTTAGCACCCTTCGAACCCAAAATAAGTCTTGACGGAATATGGCAAAGTTACCATATTTAGGGGGTGAGCTTGAAAAAGACTGCGCCCTCGGAGAGTGGCGGCACTTACGCGGCCGCTACACCAACCCAGCTGGGGTTGTCGGGCAGGCTGATAATATGGGTGGGCAGCAGCAAAGAGGATATCTCGGCTCTCCCTGGCCCGGTGAAAGCCTCTTTTGGCCATCGGCTGCGGCAGTTACAGGACGGAAAAACACCGCTCGACATGAAACCACTTCCGCAATTCGGAGCAGGAGTTTTCGAGCTTCGCGAGCGCTTTGATAGAAACGCCTATCGGCTGATGTATGTAGTGAATCTCAGGAAGGCCCTTTATGTACTGCATGCCTTCATGAAGAAATCGAAATCGGGAATTGGGCTGCCCAAACCCGATGCGGAATTAATCAAAGTGCGCCTGCAGTCCGCACGCATATGGGACGCGGAGGATTGAAAAATGGCCGAGACATTTCACCGGAGCAGCGGGAACGTTTTTGAAGATATCGGCTTTACGCCTGCCGAGGCTGCGGGACTTACCGCCAAGAGTATGCTCATCACTGCTATCGTAGAAACCATCGACAAACGCAAGCTCACGCAAAAAGAGGCGGCGCACCGTTGCGGAACCGACCAGCCTACGCTTTCCAAAGTCCTTCGTGGCCGCATGGAGAGCGTAACAATCGACCGGCTCACCGCCTGGCTTACTGCGCTTGGTCGCACTGTCGAAATCCATGTGCGCCCTTACGACGCCAAAGCAAAAAACGGACACCTTGTGGCCGCGCCTTAGCGAAAGCTCGGGCGGTACCGTAGGCGGGCACCGCCAGCGATTTGCACTTTTCTACACCGGTGCAATCCGCAAGTTGTAGAGCGTTCAGGAGGTCTCTTCATTGGAGCAGCGTTGCATTCCAGCAGGGGGGGAAGCGCTGTGCCCCCAAAACCCAAGACCTCGCGCTACCCTGAAGTCCTGCTAAAGAGTTTTTAGTGTCGGGTCTCGTTCCACAGAAAAGCGCAAATCGGAAATCTAATATTCGCGATTCCTGCCGGCAGGAAACGACGGGGACAGTTTGTCGCGCTCATGTACGATTGTTCCTACCGGCAGGAAAGTCCTCCAAGATTTTTGTTGACAAGGTACCGGGGCTCTGCCCTAGACTAGAAGGTGCGACACCCGCCCTATGGGGCAGGCCAGTTTCGCCGGGCGCCGGCCCACCACGGCTCCGCCCGGCTGCATGCTGGGAATTCAGGGGATGTGCCTTGGGCGCCTCGGCGGGCCCCCTTAGACAATGAGGGTGCAGGAGGTTCGCGCACCGCCCTTGCGATGAAATTTCAAAACGAAGGATACTCTCACGATGTGTATGAAAACAGAGGATGGAGTAGTTAGCATGGTCGAATGAGGG
>JBEKLF010000022.1:0-55251 GCA_050010335.1 Terriglobia bacterium | reverse complement strand
CAATCTGCCCGCTCGTCGCCAGTGAACGTGCGACGACCTTGCTTGCCACCTGCTTGTCTCATGCCGCCAGCTTGCCAGAGCTGAACGGCACACACCAGATGTACCCTGCTTGACGCTTACGTTGCGCCGCGTGCAATACGGGCGGGCTGGCGCACAAGGTCGCTTATTTGCGGCTGCCGTCTCTCGAAGGGACAGTCTTCCGGCAAGGGTTTGGCGCGCTTGTTTTCTTTGACAGCGTGACGGTCTTTAAACCGACAAGGGTGAACTGCCAACTCCCACAAGTCCTTTTCGGGGAATCGCAGTCGCCAAAGAACAATGGTCTGCGCCAGCCTGCCGAATCGTCGGGCTGGCGACTCCTGGTCATATTGATCCACGCTCGGGCTTGGATAGTTGCGCCGGTTTCAGGGCCGTCTTAGTATGCAAGTGTAAAAAATTCCCCGATTCGGTTGGTGATAAATCTTCTCAAACTTCTCAATCGGCGGTCTCCAGATTAAGTCCTGAAATCGAAACTCCTGAAAACTAACTAGTTGGAGTGAGGCATCGGCAAAACCTGTCTTCAGCTCGTGAACTGAGTGCTTGAAGATCTGTATAGCTATTTCATGGCCACCACTGGGAATCGTCATTTGAGAGTAGCGGTGTTCCGGGTGAACATCGGATATCAATAGTTCGGCATTTGGTTTTGCAACGCGCCTGAATTCAGATAGTAACCGGCCTATCGTTGGGACGTTGCTGAGGGCGCGGGCACACAATACATAATCGAATAGTTCAGTCCGAAACGGAAGAGCTCGGAGGTCCGCCTGCACCAAGCATGCATCCGAATGCGCACTTTTTTGGATCTCTAGCATCTCGTCGCTAAGATCAGCAGAAACGACTCGATGTTTGGCTGCTTCGAGAACGTTTCGGTACAATCCTGTGCCGGCCCCACCATCCAGAAAGAGCCCGGGCCTCAATGTGGCAACCCATCCCTGAACGATTGGGACCTCGTTGCGTCGCCAAAATTCCAACCAGTGCCATTTCTCGTAAGCAGATGCCGCCAGGCGATATCCCGCACGTGATTCATATGCGGAGGAACCTTTGAAGCTCGCTCCTCTACTTCTTCTCGCCACGGCCATCTCCCGTAATTGGTTTCAGGTGCTGGACTTGGTTCTGCATATCCTCACATCTCCCGTAATTGGTTTCAGGTGCTGGACTTGGTTCTGCATATCCTCAATCGTTCGCTTGAGTTCTCGAACATCCTCTTCATTCTTGTCTTGCACTGCCTTGAGTTGCAACTCCACCTGTTTCGTGGTGGTCATGATACCCGTGCGGTCATAGATCCAGTGCGATAGGAACCCTTCCAACTGGGCCCAGAGTAGGAGGAAAAGGATAATTAGCCCACCAAAAGCAACGCTTTTCTTAATCGCGGCACCTACCTTCTCAGTAACGCGCTCTTCCACGCTGGCAATATCGAGAAGTGACTTGGGAAGACTCGTAGCGTTTTTCGACGCCAGACGTTCGTAAGATACGTGGTCAAACGAATCTGGAAAAACACTGTCGGGCGTGCCACTTAGGGTCTGGAAATTGAGTTTCGCAATTGACTCACCCGTGGCTAGGGCTTGTCTCTGAGAGGAAAAGTTCACCAAAACACAACTCAGTGGCCCCCAATATCCGGGCTCAACTATGCTAGTGTTTAAGATCATTAGTCCGTGATTGGCCAATCGATTCAATTGACCGTAAGTCGCGCATAGATCAGATGGCATCTTGACCAATTCTTTCGTCACAATAATCAACATTTCGGATGGTTCGATGACGTAGCAATTCTTGGCAGTCATGAGATTCCTAAGGGAGCGCTTTGGCCGATCTTCCACCCATTGTAGACGACCTGTCGACGGCGATATTACCTTGCCCAAGGTAAGCTCATATCCGCAATATTTAATCCGGGCTGGATCGTGAAACTCAAGAATGGCATCTTTTTGAATTCGGGTCTTGATTTCTCGATCAGTAAGAATCATAAGGTCACCTCTAGGGAAGCATTGAAGTACATGGGGGAACGTCAAGAATACAACATAAACTCATGGGAATCGCGCCATTATCCTCGCTGATCAAATCAAAACCGCTATGGGTGGTCGGCTCAACACGGCCAACGAAGTCGGCCCAGGACGAACTGCTTTTACCCTGCCAAGGGCTCTGTCGGCAAGGCCGTTTTAGTTCGTGGGCTGGCGCAGAGTAGGAGGTCTGCACTGCAAAGCAGCAAAGCCTCAGACTGCCCCTCACCCCTTAACCGCCATACCGTGGCCCCCTCTCCCCCGCTTCGGAGAGGGGGAGGACGAATTCCAACCCGATCCTGTCGCGCGGAGCGCCTTGAGTAACGTGTCTATGCGGTTGGCAGCGCGGCCGAGATAGCGCAGGCCCGCATTCCGGCCCTAGGCTTTTCCAGCGGCGCGGGAACTGGCCGCGCCGCCTACAACACAATCTGTTTTTGAGCTTCGCCCCACACCGAATACGGTTTCCCAGAACATCCAGGCCGCGCCGCCCAAAGCACGCCACGGTGGAAGGGCCGCCTCTACAAATCAACCCCACACGGCCTAGCGTGAGCCTTTCATCTGCTTATAGATAATGATCACCGCGCCCGGTTCATCTTTGATCGCTACCGGCAGGCCTTGTTCCCGCAGTTGGCGCCCGCTAAACTGCGTTTCGCCTGGCGCGTCGAGATTACTCACGGCGTATTGTGCCGCTGGGTCGAGGCCGCGCAGCTTGAACCTTACCTTTTCAATAGGACTTTGCGATCGCCGGAACGCCTGCACCATGCCCCCGCCTGATGCCGGGCGGTCAAACTGCCAGGCCACCCAAGCGCTGTCTTCCGTCGTGTAAGGGGTCAGTGGATAGTAGTCGCCGTAAAAGTAAGGCGCCACTTGCCGCCACTGGGAGGCGAGCCGTTCGAGCGCTGGAAAATCAACGTTCTTGCTGCGAGGATCGGGACCCGCGCCCATCGCCATCGCCATGGTGCTGCGGAAGGAGTAAGGATTGGACGACCGGATGCCGGTGCCGAAATACGGAACCCACAAGGCCAACCCATAGGTGAGATCCTGCATGGCGGGGGGATCATCGTAACCATAATCGCTTCGCCACAGAGGCACGGCGCGGCGCAGAGTTTCCAAATCGTCGCGGCGGCCGCCGCTGGCGCACGTATCGATGAGCATGTCGGGATGCCGTCTCCGCAATTCATCCCAATAAGCCAGGTAGCCGGTGACATGGCGGATTTCCGTGATGCCCTGGCGGTCGGGGGCGTCGTTGGCTCGCCAGATTTCCAGCGGGTCAAAGTTGAAATCCTGCCGATACAGGTCAATTCCCTGCTCGGTGAGCAACTGGTCCACATGGTCGGTGAGCCATTTGAGGGCGTCGGGGTTGCCGAGATACAGCAGCTTGTTGCCTCCCTCCTTTCCCAACAACCAGTCCGGGTGATTCTCCCAGAGCCACGAGCCCGCGGTCACGCGCTCCGGCTCAAACCACACGATGGTCTTCGCGCCGTGGGCGTGAGCGAAGTCCGAAATGGGGCGGAAACCATGCGGGAAGCGCGCCGGGTCGGGGTCCCACGTCCCGGTGTTCCACCAACCGTCCTTGAGTTGATACCAGCCCGCGTCCATCCACCAAAAATCAAACTTCCAGCCGTGGTCGAAATACTGCTGCATGAATTCCTTCTCGTTCTGTTCGTTCGCGCCCTGCATCTCGAGGGTGTAACCGTTGGTCCCTGACGAAAGGATCGGAGCCGGCAACTGACCGGCGGGTCGCGGCAGGTTGTGCGCGATCATCCATCGCCGCCACACATTTTGCCCGTCGATCCAGTTGCCTCGCCAGAACACCAGTGCCACCAGCGGGCTGCGCACTTCCTCACCGGGCAGCAATTTAAAGTGGGTCAATTCCTGTCCGGCGCGCACGCGGAGTGCCGTCCCTTCGTCGCGCGTAAATTGCGCCGCCCATTGGCCTGGCCAGCCGAGGGCCACAATCGTGCCTTCGCCGGGCAAGGCAATATTGAAATAGCACAGGTCGGTATTGGTGGGACGGCCGCCTGCCGCACTGATGCGCTTCTCGGCTTTGCGTTCCAAGGTGTCGGCGTAGGGTTCAAAGTCCGTGGGAGAAGCCTGCGACCCTTTGCTGTGGTGCAGAATAAATTCGCCGTCCTCGTCGCGCTCGAATCGGGTGTCGAGCGCCTGAATGTCTTCCAGAATCGGCGTCGGGTGGGTGCCCGTGTTCTTGAAATAGAGCGTCCACTCGACCGCCGGAAAGTCGTGATATTCCGCCGCCACCGCGCGCACCACCAATCCGCTCTCGGGATCGGTGTAAGTCAGGGTATGGTTCGTCATGCCGTCGCCAAGGCGGGTTGAACTGCGAGTGAGTTCCCACATTTTCAATAAATAGCTGGAAGGCTGATCGCCGTAACGAAAGGAGAAGGGCAGATCCGTGGTATAGGGAACACGCAGCGGCCCGGTGGGAAGATCCCCTAACCAGACCACCTTGCCATCCGCCAAGGTCACGCGCGCGTCGGCCCAGTCGGCCTGGTCAAAGCTATTGCCAAACACCACTCCCCTGCCCCCGTCCTCGACTTTCAGGTCGAACTCCGTGGCGTTGGCGAGGTCCACTTTCACCGGAACTCCGGCCATGCCCTCGTGCAGAATTTCAGTGCGGAACGGCGCCTTGCCGGCGACGTCGACCGAGGCCACCACCGCTCCGCGGCCGACATTCGAGTAATAACCAATGTCGTTGCTGTCCACACCCACCACAGCCTCAAAACTCCTGGCTGGGGCGGCAAGCTCCACCCGCACCTTGCCGTCGGAGGAAAAATGCAGGCCGCGCGAGTATTCCTGATCCACAATGCGGAAATGGTGGCCTTCAACCTCGTTCTTCGTAACCGGCCCGGACGTGTAAACCAGTAAATAGCTTTGGGCCGGGTTCGGCGCGACTTCACCGAGGAACTTGGCATTAACCCATCGGTGGGCCGTCGCCATCGAGTCCGCCGATTGCGCCGAGCACCAGGGGACCATTGCCAGAAAAACGGCCGCAAATAAGGTTGGGACATAAACTCGTTTGGTGAAGGAAGAGGACATGATCGAGCGCTCCTTTAACATTCCGAGTCGGCGGCGGGAAGAGCGGGTCCAGCCGTTTGTGGGAAGAGAAACCTAGCCGGGATTTCCATGCGGGTCAAGCGGTTCTCAATGAGGTTGTCAATAAGGTTGTTCTCACCGAGGGGGGTTCTCACTGAGGGCGGCCGGTTTGGTTGGATTTCTGGAGTGACGGCTATGACCAAGCTTGTCCAAATAGAGTACAATTTTTCCCTTGCATGTTCGCCTTTTATTCGCCTAAAATGCGGGGTGACAGTCAGTTGTCGGTAGTCAGTAGTTAGCTTTGAGGATGATGAGCAGGCGGCAAACGGAGTGGGAATCTAATACAAAGGGTGCCTGACGTTGCCGCGCTGTGATCTGAGAACTGATGACTGACAACTGAGGACCGAGGACTAAGGACTGACAACTTTCTTCCCTGCGGAGATATCACCATGGCACTGACGCGCCGGCAAAAACAGGTCTTCGATTTTCTGGTCAACTTTATCAATAGCCACAGCTATTCGCCGAGCTTCGAAGAAATTGGGGCGGGGCTTGGCCTGTCGTCGCTCGCGACCGTTCACAAACACATGCAGACGCTGGAAAAGAAAGGCTTCATCCGGCGCGGATACAACCAAAGCCGCTCGGTGGAGGTAGTGGCCATTCCCGCTTCCGTGCCCTTTTTGAAGACGGCGGTGCAGCCGTTTGGCAGGCGCAAGACGGCAGCCGACGACGGCGACCCCATCCCTGCGATCTCGCCCGTGGCCGCGCTCATGCCCTCCCCGGTGCTGGGCCATATGGAATTCCCCCTGCTCGGCCGGATCGCCGCGGGCCAGCCCGTGGAAGCCATTCCCAATGCGGAGACTTTTTCCTTCGGGGACTTTACACGCGGCCGGGGGAACCTCTTTGTGCTGCGCGTCAAGGGCGACTCCATGGTTGACGACCACATCTGCAACGGCGACTATATCCTGGTGGAAGGGGCGCAAACCGCCGACAACGGCGAGATCGTGGTGGCGCTGATCGAAGGCACCGACGCCACCCTCAAACGCTTCTTCCGCGAGCCCAACGGCAAAGTGCGGCTGCAACCCGCCAACGCCCAAATGGATCCCATCCTGGTGCCCGCCCGCGACGTGAAAATCCAGGGGCGAGTGGTGGGGGTGTTGCGAAAGTACTAGATTCGGGCAAATTGTCATGAAACTCGGACGCATCGTCGCAGCGCTGTGGCTCGCCGTTGGGCTCCTTGTCGGACCACGTCCCACTTCTGCGGAAGAGATCACTCTAAAAGATGGTCAAAAAATTGTTGGTACCATTGTCGGCTACGAAAACGACATGTTCCGGGTCGAGACGGCGTTCGGCGTTGCGCTGATCCGCAAAGATAAGGTGGCCTCGATTCAGATGAGCAAACCCGAGGCGGCCATTCCCCCTGCCCCTTCGCGCCCCGCCACAAAGGGTCTTGAGCCAAAGCCCGGCTCCGTCGCAGCCGCGCCGGAAGCAACTCCCGCACCGGCGTCCTTCCCGCCCGCCTCGCCGTCACCCGCCACTAACAGCATGGATGCGCCTGTGCCAACCAAGTCCCCCGAGCCGCTGCCCGTAATTCCCCGCGTGAATGTACCCGTGTCGATCAAGCCACCTGAGCCACCACCACTTGCCGTTCGTCACCTGCCTGATCCCGCGCACCTTTCAAACTGGGCTCTCGCCCCAATGCTCGGGCCCGCGCCCACAGTGACCGCTCCCACTCCGCCACCACCCCCGCCGGTCAGCCACCCTGTGGATGTGCCCATGCCCGCGCATCTCGAGGAGCACGTCGACGGCAATACTTATTTCAGCGACACCTTTCGGTTCTCCATGTTCAAACCCCCGGACTGGAAGATTTACGAAGGAGTGCCCAAGGAAACCGGCTCTGGAATCATGGCCATGGGCACGGACGATGAGCAGACACTGCTGATCGTCGACCGCCAGGTGTGGAGCGGCGCGGCCAAGCTCTCCAGCAACGATGTGGATGCCAACCTTCGCCAAACCTACCAGGAGTACCACCGGATTTCTGAGGATGCCTTTGAGTACGATGGCCACACGGCAACTCGCCGCACCTTTTCCGGAGTTTTGGATGGCGCCGAGTGGCACGGCGTGGCAGTTCACGTGATCCACGGCAACATGGTGTTTGGCATTTTCGGGCTTACGTCCGCGGAGACCTTCCAGTTTCAAGAGGCCATCTTTAATAAGATCATCAGGACGTTTCATTTCCTCGCACCCGCCCCCAGTGCGGAAACTCCAATCGCCAAACCTACGCCATGAATCCTTCCCTGATTCACGCTGGGGATCTATAACTCTCTACTTATTAAGCCAGAATTGACATCTCCCCCAAACAAATCTACGATCGAAGATGTAAGTCGTTGCGAAGCTCAGGGGCGTAAGGTCTAATTCCAGTCATGTTCCAATCGCTCGTCATTACGCTGCGCGAGGGCGTGGAAGCCGCGCTGATTCTCGGCATTGTTCTGGGCTACTTGAAGAAGACGGGACGCCAAGCGTGGAGCCGTTACGCCTGGTGGGGGCTTGCCGCCGCCATTGCTGCAAGCCTCGCCGCCGCTTACCTGGTTTATCGCTATGAGGTCGTTGAAGATGCCTACGAAGGCTGGCTCATGCTGGCGGGAGCGGTCTTTGTCGCTTCCATGGTTTACTGGATGTGGCGAACGGGCAAACGCCTGAAGCAGGAAATCGAGTCGAAGCTCTCGGAGCTTTCCGCCGTACCCAGCCGCAGCGCCGCCTCCGGACTTTTTCTCTTCGTATTTCTCATGGTGTTTCGGGAGGGCGCGGAAACGGTGCTATTCCTCGCCGCGGTTTCTTTACGCACCAGCGAGCTGCTGAACTTCATGGGAGGAATCCTGGGCCTGGGACTCGCAGTGGGCTTGGGAGTGGCTTTCTTCAAAGGCAGCGTAAAGGTAAATCTCCGGAAGTTTTTCGCGGTCACGACGATGGTTCTGTTTGTCGTGGCGGCGCAACTCTTTGTATCGGGTGTGCACGAGCTTTCAGAAGCGCAGGTGTTGCCTTCCGGACCCCGCGAAATGGCGCTGATTGGCCCCATCGTCAATAATGACGCCTTTTTCTTTGTCGTCATCGTGGCGCTTGCGCTGTTCCTAATCATCGCGCAGCGCATTCAGGCGGACAACACAACGGCCAGTGAGATTGCCCGATTATCGCCACCCGAGCGTCGTAAGCTTTTGGCCGATCAGCACCGCGAGCGCTTCTGGAAGCTCGCCTCGACGGGTGCCAGCCTGCTGGTCATCGTGCTAATTTCCGCACAATTCATCTATTCCCGCACCGCCCACGCCATGTCCCCGCCCGAGCGGGTGAGCCTTCAAGACGGTCAGGCGCTCATCCCCACCAGCCTGCTTACTGACCATGACTTGCACCATTTTGTGATTGATGTAGGGGGCACGGATGTCCGTGTCATCGCCATCTTGGATTCTTCCGGCACCGTGCGCGCCGGCCTCGACGCTTGCATGATTTGCGGGCACCAGGGCTATTACCAGGACGGGCAGAATGTAATCTGCCGCAATTGTGGCGCGGTGATCTATGTTCCCACCATCGGGCAGGCAGGAGGATGCAATCCCATTCACATTGACTACCTGATCGAAGGTGACCAGCTTCACATTGCCGCGGCCGCGCTAGCCGGGGCGGCGAAGTCCTTTCACTGAGCATCGCATGATCTTTCGAATCGTATGGGAATCGCTTGCCCGCCGAAGACGCCGCAAGCTGCTGAGCGTATTTGCCGTCTCACTCGGCATTGCCGTCACGGCCGCTGTCACCACCCTGGCGCTGGACGTCGGTGACAAGGTCAGCCGCGAGTTACGCTCCTTCGGCGCGAACCTGTCCGTCACCCCGGCTGCCGACGGGCTTCCCGTGGCCGTAGGCGGCATCGATTACAGGCCTGCCGGCGCCGGAGCGTTCCTGCCGGAAACCGTGCTGGTAAGCCTGAAGAGGGTATTCTGGCGGAACAACATCGTGTCCTTCGCACCATTCCTTTTTGTACCCGCGACAATCCAGGGCCATCCGGTGGTAGTGATTGGAAGTTGGTTTGAGAAAGCCATGCCCGTGGATAAATCCGAATTGTTCGTCACGGGCCTCGAAAAGCTGCACCCCGCGTGGAAGATCTCGGGGCAGTGGCCTGCGGACGATGACGCCAAAGGAGCGCTGGTGGGCCGCCGTCTTGCCGAGCGGTTGAATCTGCATCCTGGCCAGATAATAACGCTTGTCGCGGCCGGCTCAGACACGGCGCAACGATCGCCAGCCCCATCGCGCCCGGCTGAATTCACCATTCGCGGAATTCTCGAAGCCGGCGGACCCGAGGACAGCCAGGTGCTTGCGTCGCTTGCATCCGTGCAGCGCTGGGCTGGCCTCGAGGGCAAAATTCGGCGCATCGAAATCAGCGCACTCACTAAACCTGAGGACGCCTTCGCCCACTCCGACGTTTCACGCCTTTCGGCGAAGGAGTTCGACCGCTGGTATTGCACGCCTTATGTTAGCTCCATCGCTTATCAAATCCAGCAAGCGATTCCTGAGGCGCAGGCCAAACCCATTTACCATGTTGCGGAGACCGAAGGGCGAATCATGAACCGCGTCGGCGTGCTGATGGCGCTGCTCGTGGTCGCGGCGCTGGTGGCTGCCGGATTGGCAGTGGCTTCCATGATGCTGGCCACGGTACTCGAGCGCCGCGCGGAGATCGGCCTGTTTAAAGCGCTCGGCTCGACCGATGCTCGCGTGGCAGCGGTGTTCCTTCTGGAAGCTTGCGCCATCGGCGTGCTGGGGGGAGTGACAGGATATTTTTTCGGAAGCCTGCTGGCGTGGCGCTTGGCCCTTGCCGTTTTCGGATCGGCAGTGGGCGTACACTGGGTGATTCTGCCCCTGTGCCTCGGGGTCGCGCTCCTGGTAACGCTCGCGGGCAGCGCCGTGCCACTCGGTCGAGCCTTGAGAATTTCACCCTCGCTCGCGCTCCGCGACTGATCGTGAACGTAAATAATCATGGAGAATAACGTGGACCAGCAAGCAATGATCGCAATCGATACGACCGCGATGCCATGGGAAGAACGCTACATGGCGGCCCTTGGCAGGAGCAACTTTCGCAAGCTTTTGCTCCAGGACCCGTACACGGGCATGGAGGTCAGGCTGGTTCGCTACCCAGCCGGCTTTATGACCACGTGGCACACCCACCCTTGCGCCCACGGGATGTACGTACTCGAGGGCACGCTGGTCACTCACGCCGGCAACTATGGTCCAGGCGCCTTCGTCTGGTTTCCGGAAGGGACGCTGATGGAGCACGGCGCGACAATGGAAACGGATGTGGTGGTGGTATTCATCACGAATAAGAAGTTCGATATTCACTTCACTGAAGAAAAAGGGTCGTGACCGTGACTGACCCGATGCTTCGATCACCCGATCACCTGGTCTCCCGATCTCCCGATGGTTCCATGTTCTGGCGCTTATGGTGGCGCGCGCTCTCGGTAAAGCGGTCACAAGCTGCACTCGCTTTGGGGTCCCTCGCGGTGGGCGCCGCCATCACATCGATGCTTTTGAACCTTTACGGCGATGTTCGCCGGAAGATGACGGAGGACTTCCGCGCTTACGGCGCCAACGTGATCATTGCCCCTCCATCCGCGGGGAACGTCGCGAGCGGGGAGGGTAGCGCCACGGTGGAGGAACTTGCCATCGAGCCACTTGCCCAGTTCGCCCGCCAGACATCCGGCACGTTGTTCGCGCCCGTCCTCTATGGCGTGGTTCAAGTGTCGCCCGACCCCGCCGATCCCCGCATGCCGGAATTTACCAATGTAGTTGCGGCCGGGGCAGAATTCGGCCGGTTGCGTCGCTTGAATCCGGGCTGGCGGGAGGCGGGGGAAGCCATTTCCGCTGATTTACCACCGGGCAATTGCGCCTTGGGTGCGAATCTGGCAGCCCGGCTCCATGTACACCCAGGCGATTCCGTTAAGCTGCATCGAGTCGCCGGGGCGGAGGAGGAGAATCCTTCGCGGTTCACCAGCTTTCGCATTGCGACGGTCGTCACCACGGGCGCTTCGGAAGACGACCAGGTTTTTCTTCCGCTCGGCACGTTGCAGTCTTTCTTGGGCACGCAGGAGGAAATCACCCTGGTGGAACTCAGCATTCCCGGCGAAACCCATGACGTGGAAAGCGCTGTCCACCGGCTTGCAGGCCTTCTGCCCAGCCTGGAGGTTCGCCCCATTCGGCAGATTGTTTACTCCGAAGGGAAAGTCCTGGGAACCATTCGCTGGCTGTTGCTTTCCCTCACCATCCTGATTCTGGTTATCATTGCTCTTTGCGTTATGGCCACAATGACGGCCATCGTCTTGGAGCGCCGCAAAGACATCGGCGTAATGAAAGCTCTGGGAGCAGCCGACGCACTTTTGATGCGCCTCTTTATGACGGAAGGCGCGAGCCTGGGTTTGGTGGGTGGCGTTTTAGGGTACGGAGTGGGCGCGCTCGTGGCCCGCGGTTTGGCCGAGCGGCTGTTCGGCGTTTCGTTCAATTTGAATGCCTGGACGTTGCCCGTAGTTTGCGGATTGACCGTAGCGCTCGCGGTGTTCGCTGCGCAGGTGCCTGTGCGCATCATGCGGGCGATTCAGCCTACGGTGGTTTTGAAGGGCGAATGAATTTCAACGCCCTCGGGCGGCGGTCAATCGCGAGTCCCAAGAATCGAGAAGAGAATTGTCATTCATTGAAGTAGAGGGTTTAACTAAGACCTACGCTGCGTCGCTCGACGCGCTCCACCACCTTTCTTTCACCGTAGAAAAGGGCGAGTGGATCGCCGTGATGGGCCCGTCCGGGTCGGGAAAAAGCACGCTACTGAATATTCTCGGCGGCCTCGATGCACCCACCGCCGGGCACGTGGTTCTCGACGGTCAGGAGATATCTGAGCTTTCCGGCAACGCGCTGGCGCGCTTTCGCGCGGAGAAAGTTGGCTTCGTGTTTCAGCAATTCCACCTAGTTCCGTATTTGACGGCGGTTGAGAACGTAATGTTGGCGCAGTACTTTCACAGTCTATCGGATGAGCGCGAAGCGGCGGAAGCGCTGGGCCGCGTGGGGCTGGGCGAGCGGCTGCGGCATTTGCCGTCCCAGCTTTCCGGGGGCGAACAGCAGCGCGTGTGCGTGGCGCGGGCCCTGATCAACCAACCTAACGTCATCCTTGCCGACGAGCCCACGGGCAATCTCGATGAGGTGAACGAAACCTTGGTGATGGGCCTGCTGACCCAGTTGCACCGTGAAGGCCACACCATCGTGCTGGTTACCCACGACCCGGAAATCGGCCGCATGGCCGAGCGCCGCATCGAACTGCACCACGGCCGCCTGGCGGAAGTTCCCGTTTTCCCCACTCGGGAAGAGGAATTGATCGACGACTTGCTGAAGGCCGTCTGGCACGCGCAGGAGGATACCGGCCGTAGCACGCTGGAACCGGATGCCCTGCCGGAATTCGCGCGCAACCGCGCCACCTTTTTACTGATGTCGCAGGACGGGCTGATTCAGCTCGAAGGCGCCGCCCTTTCTTTCGCCCCGCGCGGTGAGGCTCGCGCCCGCCATGTCCTACGGCGGCATCGCCTTTCCGAACGCCTATTCTTCGAGACCTTCGGTATTGACGCGGAGGTCGTGGACGAGCACGCCGCCAAGATCGAACACTCGCTCAGCCCGGACGTTACCGAGAAGATTTGCACCTTCCTCCATCATCCGCGAACCTGCCCCCACGGCTCTCCCATACCCCGCGGCGCATGCTGCCCAAAAGAATAGGTGTCAGGTGCCGGGTGTCAGGTTTTAGGAATCGCAAGCTTAATGACAAGCGGGGTCCTGCTTTGTGGCATCGGTTACCGGACACAGATCCCCTAATATAGTACGGTGGAGGAGGAGGTCACGGCTTCCTCGGCCGTGGAAAAGTGTTCGCCAGCTTTAAGAATATGGCATGATGTTCCCGCAATGCGATTTCCTGCCAAGCCCAAAATCCAAGAAGGTGCACCCCGACTCAACTTCAAATGGAGGAACCCATGATCGGCGACAAATTTGACCGGCGAAATTTCCTGAAAGCAGGCGGCGTATCAGCACTGGGAACTCAGATAGCGTTTACAGGCAGCCCAGCCCTGGCGCAAGCCCCAGAGTCTTCCAACCCGCGGCATGAAAAGGGATTCCCGCAGCTCGCAATCATTACTGAATACTCACCGCAGAAGCTGGCATTCGCCGGGTCAAACGATTATCAAGGCGTCGTGATGCAGGTGGGTCGTTCCTTTAATCCCAAGCTTTCAGACTCGGAAATTGACCAGATTCTCGCGGCGGCGCGTGATGCCAATGTCCGCATCATAAGCTTCGAGTGCATGGCTCCTAACCACATCGCCGGCGACCCGGCAAAGCGCCGCGAGGCGATTGCCGAATTCATCCAACACCTGGAATTTGGGCATCGGCTGGGGTGCAAGTTTGTGGGTACTTTCAGTGGAGCAACGGCTGGAGCCTCGATGGACGACCAAGCGAAGGCGTTGGCCGAGGTCTTTAATGAGAACTACCTGCCAGTTTGCGACAAACTGGACATCACCATGGGATGGGAAAACTATCCTTGCGATACCAACTTCGCCACGGTCCCTGGTGCGTGGGAGAAGATATTTGATCTCGTTCCCAGCAAGCGTCTCGGCCTCGAATTCGACCCATCACATTTGGTACGGCAATACGTCGACTACGTCCAAGCGGCATGGGATTTCAAGGACAGGATTCTGTCCGTCCACGCGAAGGACACAGAGATCATCGAGCCGATTTTGCAAAAGGTGGGAATTCATGGCAAAGGATGGTGGCGTTACCGCATCCCCGGCCAGGGTTTAGTCGATTGGCCGAAGTTTATTAATGTCCTCTTGCAGGCACGTTACAGTGGAGGAATCGCAGTTGAGCATGAGGATCCTTTCTGGGACGAGCCGCCTAGCAACAACGCGCCGGAATTCCCCCAGGCTCGCAAAGATGGGTTCATTCTTGCCTCCCGCTTTCTGCGAATGTTTTTGCCTGGGCGTTTGAGTTAGCCCGAAAAAACAGGAGGACAACATGAAGACCCGCCCTGAGTTTTCGCGAGGTCGATTGCCTCAGGAAAAATTCATTCAGCAAGCGGCGTGCGTGTGCACACTCGCCCTGGTAGCGATGTCCCTGGGTTGCAGAGGCGAGACAGCACGTCAGCTCCTCAAACGTTACGAGAATCCGTTCGCCGAAAAACGCCGACAGTTCAAGAACATCGCGCAGATGCTGCCCCCGCCCGGGAGTCTGAAGGGGGCTACTGCCGCGAATTTATCTCCCAAGCCGGTTTACGATGCCAAGAGCAAATCCTATAACACCGAGATCGTGATGTACGACGAGTTACTTGATCCGGACGTTGAATCGCATGGCAACGACAGGCTTGATCTGCGGTTATCGGGTGATCTGATGGACGGCATCTTATGGACGGGGCCAAAGAACCCTATGTCTGAGAGCGTGCTCGACGAGAGCGCGGGCGATCTGGAGCAAACGCTGAAGAAGGCGCTGGGCTTTCGCTACCTTGTGGTGCTTCGTCCCGCCGACTTCGTTGCTCCGGTAGCGGTGGACGAAAGCACCTACAAGCCGGGAATGGCGGACATCGAAGGGTTCATCGTCGACATGCAGAGCAATAGGGTTGTAGGTTCTTTTCGCTTCACTGCCCAATCCGCCAGCAAAGTGGAATACTCTTACAAACCTGACCAGAGCCGCGAAAGCCAGCTCGAGGGCTTTGCGTATTCTTCGCTTTATACCGAAGCACGCGTGAAGGCAGGACATCTGCTAGAGCAAACGACCGGCGGACAGTTCGTCCTGGACAGATGAAGGGCAGAGCGATCACCCTGTTGGCGGGGCGCTGGCCGGGCGGACAGCCCTGCGTTCAGTCGCCAGCAAGCCAGCAAATAGCGAGGGGTAATCCCGCTTCGAGCGGGATTACTCCGCGGCTTTTCAATCGTGAATCCTATTAAACATGTGGATGTTTGTCGTGTTTAGAGCGGCGGAGTAGTGCGCTGCGCGGGCGACTTCGCGCTACCTGCTATACGTTCTCATCGCGGTTACCCTTGAGCGCCCAACCGTTCGAGGCGTTCGAGCCAATCACGAAAATGCGGACATTCGCGTCGCATCGCGTCGATGCCCACTGCCGTTGCCGCCTGCGTTCCGTTCAGCACCTTTTTGTAGGAAGGGCAAAGCTGGAGCACGCGTTTCGACGGAGCCGTTGCCGGACTGTCATCAATGTCTTCGGGAGTAGGAAAGCCTCCGCGGATGGATTGGAATTGACCGGCAAGATTCGATTGGTTAATTCCCTGCGCGAACGCGGCTGGATCACTGAATAGCAATCCCTCAAATTCGTGCAATTGCAAATATGGGATGAATCGAAGGTCAGCGCGCAGGCCGGGTGCTCGCGCGATGATGTCCTTCTTTAACTCCTGTTCGATGTGGGTGACTTTATCAAGATTCGAGAGTTTCGGTGGCAGCGGCGTGCCGGGAAAACCTTTGCCCAATCCGTACAAGTCGAGCATGGTAGAGCAATAGGCTGAGGGATCCCGCTTGAGTTGCCGGAGGACGTCCTTCTGGACGCGAGCGTAGTTTGGATTCCCGCCCTTGTGGCCGGGGACGCCAAGAACGATGGGATTTAGGTAGACTTCATGTTTCCAAAGGACCGCCGCGAGGACGTTGTTAACGAAAGACCTTTCCGATAACCCCTCCACCACAATATGAACTCGCGTCATGAACGCTTGTCTCCAGCGCTCGACTCCTCCCTCTGCGGGGCTCCGCTCGGCTCTCCGTCGCCATCTGAGGGCAGAGGGATTGCCTCATTGCGGGGTCCACCACCCAAGACATTTTTCTGCCATAGCTCACCGAGTGTATAGTCTTCAAGCCAGCCTGACAGTTGGTTCGAATCCAAGCGGCGGAAGACGGATTCCCCCTGAGTCCTTTCGACGACGATGACATCTTCCGGATCAAACTCGTTCAGTAATTGCGCCGATTGCGTCGAGACGATCACTTGCACGTTTTGCTGCGCCGCCACCTGGAAGAGGTTGGCGAGCAAAGTCAACGCATAGGGGTGAAGGCCGAGTTCCGGCTCGTCAAAAACCATCGTCGCGGGCGGCGATGGCTGGAGCAGCGCTGCAGCCAGGCAAATGAAACGCAATGTGCCGTCGGAGAGTTGGCTTGGCCGGAAAGGATAGTCGGAGCCTTTTTGCAGCCACTCCAGTTGAATTAACTCCGGCTTGTCAGCTACGGGTCGGAGCTTGAAATCATCGAAGAATGAAGCAGCCAGCCTCACGACGTCACGAATCCTTGCGTAAGAATCTGGATACGCCTGCTGAATGCGGTAAAGGAACGCTGCCAAGTTCTCCGCGTCAGGGCGAAGGAACTCGTTGTCGTTAATCGGCTTCTGGAGACGAACACCCGCTACGTTGCTTGTGTCATGGAAATGATAGACAATCCAACTCGAAACTGCCTCATAAACATAGTGGGGCACCCCGTACCTTGCACCCCCTTTCCCAGGGTCGTCCCTCCGATCCCTGAGCTTGGCTTCAGCGTGCCCCGAACCGAAGGGCGCCGGAATGCGGCCGAACTGCCCGAAGAATATCGGTGACTCGTGGGCAAATATAAGCCGGTTATCCTCCGTGGGCACCAATGCAAACTCGTAACCGTTGTGGCCGAAATAAAGCCTAGCGACAAATTGCTTGGTCAGTCTCCGACCCAGGTAAAGGCATACGTCCGCGCCGCCAGCGGTGGCGATAGCAAGTTGCAGCTTTTGGTCGATCAATTCCCGCAGCACGCGAAAGAACTCCACAAAATTGCTCTTGCCTGCTCCGTTGGCGCCGATGAGGACATTTAATGGGCGGAGTTCGAAGTCCTCAAGCTTGCGGATGGACTTGAAGCCTTCGATCGTGAGCCGCTTGATGGTTTCGCTCATAGGTCAACTGTCGTCCCTGCCGACTGGCGAGTGGTCCGATTCCCGATGTGACTCCGTAGATTATCATGACTCGGTAAGATTCCATTGGCAAGTTGTGATCTGGATTGTGGTTGATTTGATTTTGTAGCGGCGAGTTCACCTCGCCAAATGGCGGCGTAAAGCCGCCTCTACATCAGGTCATGAGGGCGGGACAACCTCGCACGCCACTCCTACATCCAACGCGGGGAACGCTACCGAAAACGTTGCGCGGGCCGCATGAATAGCGGGTCCGCAAGGAGGGGGCTGTTGTGTCACCATCCCAGCCGGAGGTGCGCCCGAACGCATCTGCCATCCCCGATTTCGAGTCTTGCGCCCCGCGCCCTTTTGAACTGACCTTGCTTGACCTGCCCACTTTACCGGTCTCACTCGTTCGGCAGACCCAAAACTTGCTTCACGACCGGCGAGCGCCAATTCGTAGCGGGGAGCAGCCGGACGCGCGGCTGCCGCTTTCGGACCAACTGCCGTGGTATCGCGAGCTTCCATCGCAAATCCAAGCCTTGCTGGCGACGCCGAAGGGTGCGGCGGCAGGCTACAACTCGCGGGCGGCTGACTTGCCTGACCGTTGGCAGGATTACCTGCCCAACCCTTATTCCTGGGCGAATTCGCTGCTCGTTCACGTGCTTGCGGTCACGGCGTTGCTGCTCCCCTTCGCGATTCAGCGATTGATGCACCCTGTACCCGTTCCAAAGAAGTTATTCGACCTCACTCCGCTTGTGTTCCCGCTTCCGCAGCTTCACGGTAATGCGGAAGAAACCCACGGAGGGGGAGGCGGCGGTGTGCGTTCTCCGCTTCTCGCTTCACGCGGGGCGCTCCCACCCTTCGCGCACACACAGTTCACTCCCCCCATGGTCACGATCCCCAAGGTCGCGCCGATCCTGCCCATGCAGCCGACGCTTGTGGGACCTCCGGAATTGAAACTCCCGGCGATGAAGCTGGATATGGCTTGGGGCGACCCGAAGGGCCTGCCGGGACCACCCTCGGGCGGACCAGGAACCGGGGGCGGGATTGGGGACGGTGATGGCACAGGGGTGGGGCCGGGCAAAGGTCCCGGCTTCGGTCCAGGCGAAGGTGGAGGGTGTTGCGGAGGCGCCTTCAGTGTCGGCGCCGGCGTCAGCGCGCCCATCGCCATTTACTCCCCTGTACCTGCTTATTCGGAAGAAGCCCGCAAGGCCAAGTTCGCAGGAACCGTATTGTTGTGGATCGTTGTGGACGCGCAGGGCGCTGTGCGAAATATTCGGATCGCGAAGCGTCTGGGCATGGGCCTTGATGAAGAGGCGGTGAAAACCGTGAACACGTGGAAATTCAAACCCGCCTTGCGCCAGGGCATCCCGGTACCGGTGCAAATGCAGGTGGAGGTCAGCTTCCGCCTGTTCTAATTTAATCAGTAGTTTCCTAAGTTGAGGTCGTAATTTCGAAATGTGGATTCGTATTTCCGAGCCCCGGAGGGGCGGCACCCATGGTCTGTCGCCCCTTACGGGGCTGGGGATACTCGAGATTGGTTTGTGGTCCCACGGCTTACGCCGTGGGCTATTTTATGCCGCCCCTCCGGGGCTTTTTCGCAAATTAGGACACTACTAATTAATCCCAATTCTTGACGTAGGGCCAGATTTCCTTCAGCGGCTGACGGAGGCCACGGCAGTAGAAGACATCAAAGTGCTCATAAGGCATGGAGTAAGGGTGATAGACGCTGGCCACCTTCTGCACGCTGCTGAAACGTTGCTCAAGATCTTCCTGGCGTCCGTCCATCACGATCATGCTCTCGCCGCTGTAGTCTCGCGGTCCCCAAAGAAAGTAATTCTGGTGGGCGCTGATGGCCGGCGGCAGGCCGTATTTCGGGCCGAAGAGGTCGATGGCGCCCGCCTGCCCGTAAGTCTGGCCGAAAATTGCCGTTGTGGCGCGCATGTCCGATGGGAGGCTGTTGTAAACGCGCGCGACCGTGGCGGTCATCTCTTCCCAACCAAACTGGTCGGCATAGAGTTGCGGCAGCGGGCCCAGCTTGTGAGTTTCAATTCTGGGCGGCTGGAAGTGCAGCGCCTGCGTGTATCGAATGTAGGTTTCCGGCGGCAGAACCGGAATGACCAATGGCGAGAACACGGCGCCGGCCACGACCATCAAGGCGGCGTAGGCGAGTTTCAGCCAGTGGTACCGCGGCCGGTCCAACCATGCTTCCCACATCACGCTGCCGCCGGCGAACAAAACCGGAAAGGCGGGGAAGAGGTAGTAGACCCGCGGGCTCAGCGTCACGATAACCGCGGCCGTGAAAACCCATGCCCATCCCAGCGCGCGAAACGGCTTGCCAGGGTTGGAGAAAAAGAAGAACCACAAGCCCGCGAGCCAGATTGGCAGAGTCAAGGGAAGCATCGCCAGAATTTCCTGGATGAAGAACGCCAGAGGCCCCAGATCCACATCGCGGCCGCTGCGGCGAATGTTGGCCTGGATTTCCAGGAACGGGAAATGATGGTGGATGTTCCATAGAAGATTCGGCAGGAAGATGACGAAAGCGATCGCGCCGCCGACCCAGATCCAGGGGCCCAAAAGCAAACGGCGCTGCGCAGTCAGCACCATTCCGATCACGAGGCCGGCGCCGAAGATCAGCATGGAGTATTTGTTTTCGAGGCCGACGCCCGCCAAAATTCCGAACCAGATCCATAGTTTCGGGTCACCGGTTTTAACAATGCGGATGAACAGGTAGGCGCACCCCATCCAGAAGAGCGGCTCGAACGCGTTCATGGTCAGCAGGCTGTCCGCACCAAGGAGTGCAGGAGCGACCAGGGCCGCCAAGGCAGCCAAACCCTGGGCAAAGCGGTTCCCGCCGAGTTCGCGCGCAATCAGAGCGGTGAGAGCTACCTCGGCGGCGCCGGCAACGGCTGGAAAGAACCGCAACGCCGGCAGCGAATCGCCAAACAGCATCCGCGCCAGCCAGGTGATCGCTGCGATTAAGGGCGGTTGATCAACATAGCCCCAGGCCATGTGCCGGCTGCAGGCAAGGTAATAGAGTTCGTCAACAAAATACCCGTAATGACGACCGGCATACAGGTGTACCCAGAACTTGACCGCAGTGATGCACAGAACCAGGGCGGCGGCGGTGATAGCAAATCCCCTCTTCGGATTTTCGCTGAGAAGTGGCGCGGTTGGGGAGTCCATAGGCATTCAAAGTATCTAACGTTTCCTGACCGAAGAAGGTTCCGAGCGCGGGGGCGGCCCAGGAACTGAAGAGCGATTAGGCCGGAGCAATTTCCGTGTACGCTAAGGTCAGCAGAGCTTTGCAGTCGGCGCACACAAATTGCGGCGGTGGACCGACCCCGTCGATGGCAAAAACCCGTGGTTCGTGGCATCGCGCGCATGGGGCGGTGGGCGCGCTGGGATCGGGCTCAGGCGGGACGGCAAAATCTTCCGTGACTTCCCCCACCCTTGTTGTTTCCAATTCAAAGGTACTGTAGCAATTGTTGCAAACGTGGTTATAACAGCATTCCGGCTTGCAGGAATAAAACACGTCAGCGGAACTGCACTGCGGGCAGGCCACCGAAATCGGAGTGAGCGTCATGGAGTCTCGAGTAGTTTACAGGTCACAGGTTACAGGGTACAGCGTAGTTTCCTGTCACGTCTATGCCCGCCGCCTTTCACTGTCACCCGTAGTGCATGTTACTGGAGGAGTAGGTTGCATGGAAAGGTTAACAGGATGCGTCAAATCTCCGCTTGGAGTGGATGGGTTGAGGCCAACTGCTGAGCTGTCATCGGAATCGCAGACTCCCCATGGCAGGAGCCTGCGCCACGCGGCGAAACCCGGCGACGGGCCGAAGCCTTTCCGGCATGCCCGTGACCACCGCGAGAAATGCCCCAATAACACCCACTGGCTCGCTTCGAGAGGGTTCAGGGCGAATGGTCGAAACCTCTCGCCGGCCGACTTTAGCGGGCCGTAGAATACCGCCCATCTGACGCGTCGCGGAAGTTCCGCGTTACTTTCCTGCCTAATATTCGCTCCCGGAATGTTTCGGAAACCGTCCATAATGAACGTCACAATCGGTCTAATCCGATCAAAAAAGTGTGTTTTGTCGATGGACATTCTGTCGCTCGATCCTGTTTTTTCATGCAGATAGCCGGATCATCCTTCGTTTTTAACATCTTTTTGCGCCGCACGGCTGATGCGCCGCTTTCTAACTCAATTATTTTCAGTAACTTGGCTTTGCCCTGCTTTTTCACAAATTACTCGTAACTGCCTTTATTTTCATAAACATAGCCGCTTCGGGAGCGGTTTCGATAAAAAAGCGTCTGTAAGCGCCCTGCTACGAATAACTTGCTTTTTTTCAATAACTTGAATTTCTGCCTTCCGCACGATTTTCCCACGGTCCTACCCGTAACGGTATGACTTTTCATGAACATAGTCGTTTTCGGAGAGTAACAATGGGCGTGCGGTTCGCGGCGAGGCGCATGGCGGCATTTCCGGCCAGGAAGCAAACACCAGGCGACCCACGTCACGCCTGCCAGCTTCACTCTGCGGTCTTCTCTTCGTCCGCAGATCGTGTTGGCGAAGTGCGCAATTTCACCCAAAGACAACTCCACGCCCACGACTCCAGCAAGTTGATTGCCATAGGCTACAGAAATCTTGACGATGATCCCGCCGGCGGTGGTCCCCGCGCTGGGCCCTCCCTCGAGCCCGTTCGCGCTGGCGGCACAGAAGCCGGTTTCGCGTCCCAGGCCGGCTTATCCGAGCAGTCGCTTTCGAGCCTGGAGCTGAGCTGTTGCCAGCGGCTGCAGGAAAACCACCCCCGCCGCTCGCGCGTCGTCCCCTCCTCATTTGCGGAGCGGAGCCCTACTGTGGCCGCCGCAGTGGCGGCCACCAGCAGGAGGTTAAAGCTCCCCTCCTGATTCAGGAGGGGCCGATGCGTTGGCATCGGGGGTGGTTACCGGAGGGGCGGAAAAGCGGGGTGGGGCAGAGGTACGCGCCCTTTGCGTTCCTCTGCGGCTCGTCGCCCGCCCCCGAGGTTTCATGTTTTGTCATCAATGCGGTTGTCGATATTTCCATGTTAAGAACCGCAGAGGAAGCCAAACTACGGCTGCCTCCGCGCTACCTAGCTATGAACGCAGTATTCCAGCACCAAGTTCCAGATGCAAGTATGCGCGGAGGGGATGGGGACAGACTCCCGTCCCGGCGTTTCTATTGTCGCTCACAAAAACCAGCGACGGGCCGAAGCCTTTCCGGCATGCCCACGGTGTCTGTCCGCTTTCCCGGCCGCAACGAGTCCACCTGCGGCTTCTTTCGGGCCTTGGAGGAAGACATATTGTCGTATAGACATTATGTACTCTAATTAAAGTTTATGCTTGACAGGTTAACACAGGGGGGGGGTAGGGTTCACGGCAGTATTTACGTTCAGCACAATTCATTGGAGGACAGCATGAAGACTCCGCACATTGCCCTTTTCCTCGCGGCATTGGGAGCATTCGCATTGTGCTTCCTGAGTCCCAATCCTGATTTAGCTCGCCCTCGGGCGTCCCAACTCAGCGCCAAAAGGCATTCCACCCGTTCCGCCACGCCGGGGCCGCACGAACTCGATTTTCCGTACTATTCGCTCCGCGACGGGTCCAATTCAACCCTGATGCTAATCAACCGATCTCCCGTTGCACTCCCTTTCGAAGTGGTGCTTCGCAGTCTCTCGGGCAAGACACTTCTTGCGCCCTCCCAGACCATTCCGGCTCACGAGAAGCTTTCCATCGATATCGGGGGCATTGTGGCGCAAATCGGGGGTGATGTTCTCGGAGATTTCGCCGAAGGGAGCGCGGCGATATACTTTGTAGGGAGGGTCAGGCCGCTTACCGGTCGCATCAGCGTTTCGGACCCTGCGCGCCGCACGACTTGGGAAGGGGAAAGGGTTCCCAATGGCCCGCGGCGGCGATCGGCATCCAAGGAACTAGATGGTTTGTGGTGGGGAATTGGGGGAGGGCGCGAGGCCATGATCGTGGTTTCGAATACTGCGGCTATCCCCGTGACCGCGGACGTTTTCCTCGACTTCCTAGGTAAGCGACACACAAGCGCCCCGCTCACTTTCCAGCCGTACGAGACCAAGCCCTTGTCCATTGCGGCGTTGCTCGCTGGCCTAAACGGGAGCCCGTCGCAGGCGCCCGACGGTGGCATCTCGATTATTCCCCGCGGCCCGCAGCCGTCGCTGATTGCCCAGGGTAGAATTGCGGATCCGCTGGGCGGGTTTTCTACGGGGCTTAGCCTTCACGACGCGGCCCATCAGCAGGCCAGCGCTCTTCACGCCAACGGTGTTCCCATAGGCGCGCCCAGTCTTGACTCACCGTACGCTCTCATGGGCACGTTCGTTCCCCACGTGATTGTCCGAAACTTGCAAGCCACCCCCCAGTCTGTAACTCTCACCGTCGAGTACCCCGGCGCGGAGGGAACCGAGCAGGTCGCCTTGCCACCCCTCACGCTGGCGGGGTACACCAGCCAGGAAACGACGTTGGAATCAGTCATGGGTGCGCTGCCTCTCCCCCTGGCGTTCTGCTCGGTCCGCATACAGCACGACGGGCCTCCCGGCTCTGTGATCGCGGTAGTTTCGAGCCTGGAAATCAGCGGGAATTCGGCAGTCGACAGTCCGGTTGCCAATGAGGGTGACGGCTGGGCGGGTGCGGGTGCGCACGCCTGGCGCCTGGATGCACATACGGAATCGGTACTTTTCTTGACCAACGAGAGTGAGAAGGAGTGCCCCATCGCCGTCCAAGTGCACGCCAACGGCGTGGCCTATCAGGTTTCTGATGTGAGCCTAAAACCTCGCGAGACGCGGGCCATCGACCTGCGGAGGCTTCGGGATGCGCAACAAGCGGATTGGCAGGGCCATAAAATCCCGGCGGGAGCGACGGACGGCATCGTTGTATGGAGTCGGCTGGCCCAATTGCCCGTCATGGGACAAATGGAAGTGGTGGAGCCGACCGAGGCAATGGCAAGTCCCGATTACGAAGGGGGTGATGGCTGTCCCGACTGCTATGCCGGTTCAGTGATGGTGCCTGCGCAGGTCACACTTGTACCGACCCACCAGTCTACTTTCCATGTTGAGGGAGATTTCCAAGATTGTAATGGTGACGACAGCTATTCGGTTGTGTCGGGCGGCAGCTGGTGGTCCTGGAATACCGCGGTTGCCACGGTCGGAACACAGGGGCAGGCGACAGGGGTCAGTGGAGGCAGCACGACGATCGAAGATGATTTTAGCGCCCAGTCGTGCGATCCGTGTGGACCTTGCGACTGTTATTATGACGACGATTCTGGCTATGGTACGGCTAATGTGATTACGATCAGCGGCCCGAATACTGTGTGGTGGTTTAACGGGTATGCTCCCTCTGGGTATGCCGCAACGATCCAGCTTACCGCCCAACCCCCCTCCGGTTCTCGCCAATGGAACGTTGTTAGTGGTCCAATTAACATAGCTAACAACACAGCTCAAGTGGCGACAATTCAAGGTACCGGCCTCAGCCAAACCAGCGGAGACGCGAAAGTAACCGTGACAATAAACGGCGTGACGTCCAGCCAGTTCGCGATCACCGTCCGCGGCCCCAAGCTCTTGGTTCCGAACGGCATAACGGATGTCTCCGACCCCACCTACGCGTATCTCTCGACTATGGGCTACATCATCCAAGACAATTTTAGCCAGTCTATGCCATCCAACGTCCCACTTAACGAGAGCTGGACCACTCCTGCAAGTTATGATTACACAGGCGCGAACTGGCGGCAGCCCGCGCCTGGCGGCACCACCTCGCAGGGTGCTGGATTTGTCGATAACATTTATGGGGAAGCTTCTACGATGACCCCGACGCCCCAATCTCCGCCACCCCTTATCAGCACGAAAGTTCAACACTGGGGGCAGGACTGGCGGGTGGGCACTACGGGAATTGGGGCCGGAGCTCGTGTCCAGAAAGATGTAATACAAAAATATATAAGCTATGCAAGGCACAACTCCATAGTTACACCTGCACCTTGAGAAGGCTTAGCGCACTAGGGAGGTCATATGAAACAGCATTGGGTCTTTATATTAGCTTGCTGGTTGTGGGTCTTGGTCTGCGTCAGGTCCAGCACCGCAACCCTAGTCCCGCCATTCGACCTTGATGCCCTGACCAGAGATTCCGATGTCATTGCTGCGGGCCGAATAGCTGACATCCGCGGACAGGGGCCCGTGACGCTGGAAGCTACAAGCAGCCCTGTCGCGGCCCGTCAAATGCTGGCACACCTCGACGTGGAGAGGATTATACGCGGCGAGGGACCCGCGGGGCAGTTATTCTTTCGATTCACGGTCCCGGAGGCTCCGATCGGGTACGCGGGAATCCAAACAGGTCAGTTCGGGGTGTTCTTTCTCCGAAAGGTCACGCAAGGCTACGAGGTCTTAGATCCGTACTACCCTTTCGTCGTCGCGGCCCCTGGAGAACCAGAGGGCACGGGTAATTACGTGGATCAGGTGACTGCAGAGGTTGCTCACGTATTCGACTCTGCTACCGCGACGGCTGATACGCGGTTGCAGGCTGTTTTGGTGCTCCGCACAGTGCGAACATCTTTGGCGGGACGCAGCCTGAAGGCCGCGGCGAGCGGCCGCGACTTGAGGGCGCGAGCTTGGGCACTCTCGTCCCTGCTGGCTCGCAATGATATCACCCTGCTGGACTCTGCCCTAGAATTGATGCTCTCCCGCGACCCCAAAATCGATCAGAACCTCAAGGACGTTGTTGCTTTTGGGCTAAGAGATGGCGTGAAGGACCCCAAGGCGGTTCCCGCCGCTTCACGATTGTTGCTCGCCAAGGACGTGGCTCTTCGGAGATGTGCAGCGGCAGCACTTCGCGCCACCCAGGACACTGCGGCCATCGAACCCCTAAAGCTAGCGTTGTTCGACACTGATCAGCAGGTTCGGTACTTAGCCGTCGTCGGGTTAGGAGAGATCACTAGACAGGACGACTGGACACCTTCAGTTGATTACTTTAATCAGAACGAAACGCGATTTCTGCAACATTGGCGTGAATGGAGTAAGTCACAGAACTGAGTGGGCAGGCTGGCGCACCCGACTCTTGGTGTCTGCGATCTCCCGCAGGGACGTTCTCTTTCGGACCCATATCGCCGAGAGTATACTCTCCTGCGCCATGCCCATCTACCACCGCGTTTACAGTCCCGGTGAACTTCAATTCATCACCACCCGCACCTATCGCCGCACCCCCCCTTTCCTCTCCGATTGCTTTCGCCGCTGCTTTGTCCAAAGGCTTGACGAAGTGCGGCAGGAGTGGCATTTCCTGCGGATCGGCTGGGTTTTGATGCCCGAGCACGTTCATGTGCTGATCAAGCCCGAGCCCGCCGTAACCACTCCGCTGGTTATGAAGGGGCTCAAGGAGGAATCAATCGAGCGCTTCCATAGAACTTCCCTTCGGGAGATCGCAGACACCAAAAATCGGGTGTCTGATGCCTGTAACCTACTCCCTCTTTTTCCCTTGTAAGCAATATCCAGAAGCTTGAGAATAGCGCGCACATGAGTTCACTGCGCACTTACTGGACATTCGCGCGCCCTTTCACCCTGGTTCCACCGATGACCGGGATTTTTTCCGGCGCTCTTTTGGGCTACGGGGCCACGCACGCTTCGGTTCACCCGGTGCGTATCGCGCTGGCGGTACTCGCCGCCGGAGTGCTGAACGCCGCCTCCAACGCGCTGAACCAGATTTGCGACCTCACCAACGACCGCATCAACAAGCCGCACCGCCCACTGCCCTCCGGGCAGATCACGAGGCGTCAGGCGTGGATTTTCACTGTGGCAGCTTACATTTTGGCCCTCGCTATGGTCGCAGTGGTGAATCGCGAAACATTTGCCATCTACGTGATAGCCGCGCTGGCTACCGTCGCGTACTCAGCGCCCCCGGTGCGCTTAAAGCGGCACCCGGTGGGTTCAAACCTGATTATCGCGCTCATCCGTGGGTGTCTGCTAAAAGTTGCGGGGTGGGCGGCGGTGGCGACGGTGCTCGCCTCGATCGAGCCCTGGTACATTGGCTCCATCTATTTTGTTTTTCTCCTGGGCGCGACGACCACCAAGGATTTCGCCGATATCGAAGGCGACCGCGCGGCAGGGTGCATCACCTTGCCGGTGAAATACGGAGCCACCTGGAGCGCGCGCGCGATTACGCCATCGTTTATACTCCCGTGGCTAATGTTACCGCTGGGCCTTGCGCTTCACGTGCTCAGCGGCGATCCGGCGGCCATCCTCGCGTTGAGCATCGTTATGCTAGCCTGGGGAGCACACGTCGCCTACCTGATTAACAAGGATCCGCACCGGTTGGTCACAGAGGGCGAGAACCATCCTTCCTGGCACCACATGTATTGGATGATGATGGTTGGCCATTTGGGTCTGGCCGGGGCGTACTTGATTCATCTGGCCCGGTAGGGGCTCTCCAAGCTGTTGAGAAACGCAACGGATCTTTCGAGGGGGGGTGGAATTTCCGGGAAAGTTTTATTGACAATCTGTTAATAATCGTAATAATACCCTGAACACATGCTCTTACTGACTGGTGCTACCGGTTACCTCGGTTCTGCAATCGCCCGTGAACTCATCGCGCGGCGCGTACCTTTCCGCGTTTTGGTACGGGACGCCAAACGCTTGGGATTCAACGCCGCGACGAGCCACTGCGAGGTAGCTCTCGGTGACTTGCGCGATGGCGAAGCGGTGCATTCCGCGCTCCAAGGCGTGGACGCGGTGATTCACACGGCCGCGCTCGTCAAGATGTGGACGCGCGACCGCCGCGATTTTTGGCGGGTCAATGTGGAGGGCTTGCAGAACTTACTCCAAGCCGCTGAAATTGCGGGTGTGCAGCGGGTCGTTTACACCTCCTCATTCCTGGCGCTCGGGCCATCCTGGAATGCGAGCGCAAACGAACTGCTGGGCCGTTCCGGGCCGTATTCTGATCCCTATGAGGAATCAAAGGCGCGCGCCCTCAAATGGCTGCGCAAGGATGGGCTGCACCGCTTTCCCGTCATCGTAATGTTTCCCGGCGTCCTTTACGGCCCAGGGCCCAAAACCGAGGGCAACCTGGTAGGGGGAATGATCGACCAGTACCTCGCTGGGAAATTCCCGGGCATACTTGGGTCCGGCCAACAGCGATGGAGCTTTGCGTTTGTCGCCGACGTGGTCAAGGGGCATTTGGCTGCCCTGGAGAAAGGAAAGGTCGGGGAAGAATATCTGTTAGGCGGGGATAATCGCTCGCTCAATGACTTCTTCCGTGTGCTGGCGGATTGCGCGCACATCCGGCGGCCAGTTCGCCATCTTCCTTTTCGCGTTGGGAAGTTTGTGGGCGCGATGGAATTGGCGCGCGCCCGCATGTTCGGCCATTCTCCCCAACTCACTCCCGGCGTCGTGGAGATCTTCGAACACGATTGGGTCTACTCGAGCGCCAAGGCGGTGCGCGACCTGGACTATCATGTGGCCCCGCTGGAGGAGGGCCTCTTGAAAACGCTCAAGGAGAGGACGCCGCGCGGCATCCCGCGTTGAAACTCATAAGGTCTACGTAGTATCGTGACGCTTTTCGAGTAGCGCCGGCATGTCCGGTTTCTGGAGCCCGACGGACTCCATCGGAATCCCCGAATCAGACCGGAAATTGGAAATGCCGGCACATGAAAATGCTGCCCGATAGGCGGCCCTACAAAGCATGCCGGAAATTGCCAATTCCATCCGGGCGCCGCGAGCGCCGCTTTTCTCCACGCGCAAGATCGTGCACATGTCCATGCTGATCTTCGCGTTCCTGCTGCCTTACCTGAGCTGGAGACAAGCGGCGGGGTGCGCGCTGCTGGCGTTGCTTTTCAATGTTGTTGTGCTGCCGCGCATGGGAGCGGACCTTCGCAAGACCCCTGCCGGTGCGTCCGGTTCGGGCGTGTGGACCGGCATCATCATCTATCCCATCTCGGTGCTGGCGCTGATTCTACTTTACCGGCACGACCTGCACATTGTCGCCGCTGTTTGGGCCATCATGGCGTTGGGCGATGGCACGGCGAGCGTCACCGGCGGGGCTTTGCGCGGGCCGGCACTCCCTTGGAATCGCGAGAAAACCTGGTCAGGATTTTTGGGATTTATCGTGGTTGGCACGGCGGGGGCATATGTTTTGACACGCTGGGTGGCCCTTGGGGTCGCCCTTCGGGTCGCTCCCGGGGTGGCCCCCACCATTGCCCCCGATGTCGCCCTGAGGATTTGTGCCGCCACGGCGCTGGTGGGCGCAATCGTCGAGTCCGTCCCGATTCGCCTGGATGACAACGCCACTGTTCCGCTCGTGGCGGGCGGCTTCATGTATTGCCTCTACTTCGTCGAACGCAGCGCGCTCGCCAGCAACCTTCCCTTCCTTGGCCGTCGCATCTTGGTGGCCGCGGCGGTCAATCTCGCGCTGGCAGTTATAGCGCTCGGCCTGAAGATGGTCAATCGCTCCGGGGCGGTCTGCGGATTTCTGTTGGGCGTGGCGGTCTATCTGGGCTGGGGCTACAAAAGCTTCCTCATGATGTTTGCCTTTTTCGCCATCGGATCCATTGCCACCCGATTCGGCTACGCGCGGAAGGCCGCGCGCGGCGTAGCGGAGAGACGCGGGGGCGCTCGAAGTTGGCGCGAAGCACTGGCGAACTCGCTGGCGGGGGCGTTCTTCTCCCTCCTGGTCATCACCACGCATCACCAATACGCTTTTCTGATCGCGGTGATCGCGGCGTTTGCGGAAGCCACGGGCGACACCGTTTCGAGCGAAATCGGCCAGTACCTTTCCGACCGCTCCTATCTGATTACAACGTTCAAGCTGGTGCCCGCCGGCGAAGACGGAGGCATCACGACCGGAGGAACCCTTGCCGGCTCGCTAGCCTCCGCACTGGTCGTGGCACTCGCCTTCAGCCTCGGCTTGTGCGGAAAAGGCAGCGCCATGATTGCCCTGGCCGCCGCGGTGGCCGGGAACCTGCTTGATAGCCTACTCGGTGCCACGCTCGAGCGCCGTGGCCTGGTCACCAACGGCATCGTGAACTTCGCCGGCACCAGCTTTGCCGGCGCGTTGGCTCTTTCTATTGCCCTCAGTATTGGGTATTAGCGGTTTATCCACAATCACAAGTCGCCATTGCATTGGGCGGGGCTCGGTAGTACCCTTAGGATCGGTAATCAATGCAAAATCGAAATTGCGGCTTAACCGGTGGTGGAGTCCCGGGCTGGCGTCACGCTCGACGGCGGCGCGGGACGATCATGAGAATCGGCCCCCACCTCCAGGCAAGGAGTGAACTCTGATGTTTCGACCACTTCTGACAATGCTGGCCACCATGGCTCTGCTGATTCCCGCAGCACGTGCCCAGACGGTTGACGAGATCATTGCTAAAAACGTCGAGGCCCTCGGCGGCATGGACAAGCTCCAATCGGTCAAGTCCCTGCGATCGACCGCCACGCTAAAGATGGGCTCGTTCCAAGCGGCCGTGGAGTCGGAGAACAAGCGCCCCGACAAGATCCGCCAGGAATTCATCCTCCAAGGACTCGCCCAGGTTTCGGCGTACGACGGGAAAACCGGCTGGCAGGTGAATCCCTTCCAGGGCCGGAAAGATCCCGAATTGCTTTCTGCGGACGATACCAAGAGCCTTCAGGTGGATGCCGACATCGACGGACCGGTGGTGAATTACAAGCAGAAAGGCTCCGTCGCCGGACTGATGGGCCACGATTCGGTGGAGGGCACCGATTGCTACAAGATCAGGTTGACGCTGAAAAACGGTGACGTGCGCATCTACTATCTGGACGCTGATACCTACATGGTGATCAAGCTTGAGACGCAGACGATCATGCGCGGCTCCCTTCAGGAAAGGGAGACATATTACGGGGACTACGAGAAGGTGAACGGCATCTACTATCCGTTCAGCTCGGAATCGGCCCAGAAGGATCAGCCCGACCGAGTCCAGGTCACTGTCGATAAGATCGAGGTAAATGTGCCGCTCGATGATTCGCGCTTCGCCGTTCCGGGGGGCAAGGCGGACGCGAAAGGGTCGGGCGGAGGCAAATGACACCCGGCCTGCGAGAATCAGGCCAGTCGCGAAGACACTCCGGGAAGGCCCGGGTGAGCCCGGCAGCGCCGCCGGACTTCAAATAATTCAAATTCTGACGGCAAGGAGCCGGAGGACCCGGAGCCATTACCGTCCGCTGCTCCAAAGGGGAAAACTTCTGCATGCACAAAACGAACCCGAATCTCCTGTCAACCGTGCTGCTGCTCGCGGCTGGGATCTGCCCGCCGAGCCTCCCAGCCCAGTCTCCGAAGTTCGACTCTGACACCATCTCGGGCCTGGGAGCGCGCAACATTGGCTCGGCACAAATGAGCGGCCGCGTGGCGGCACTGGCGGCTGTCAAGGAGAACGGCAAGCTCACCGTTTACATCGGAGCCGCGAGCGGCGGGGTGTGGAAGTCGGAAAATGGCGGCACTACTTTCAAACCAGTGTTCGACAAGCAGCCGTTGCAGTCAATCGGCGCCATCACCATTGACCCCTCGCACCCTAAGACCATCTGGGTGGGCACGGGAGAATCCTGGACACGCAATAGCGTCTCGATCGGTGATGGCATCTACAAGTCCACCGACGGCGGTGAGAATTGGACCAACATGGGGCTGAAGGAGTCCGAGCGCATCGCCAAGATCCTCGTCGACCCCAAGGACAGCAACACGGTTTACGCCTGCGTCCCCGGCAAGTTGTGGAGCGACAGCGACGACCGCGGCCTCTTCAAGACCGCGGATGGCGGTAAGACCTGGGCCAAAATTCTGAAGGGCGCTAACCTCTCGACAGGCTGCTCCATGATCACCATGAGCCCGAGCGATTCCAAAACCCTCTACGCCGGGATGTGGGATTTCCGCCGCAAGGGATGGACCTTCCGCTCTGGTGGCGACACCCCAACCTCGCCGAGCGGCAGCGCCCTGCTCGAGACTACCGATGGCGGCGCCACATGGACTGACCTGAATGAGAAGTCAGCGAAGGGTCTTCCGCCCAAGCCGTGGGGGAGGATCGCCGTCACCATCGGCCCATCGAATCCGCAGGTGATCTATGCACTAATTGAATCTACCCGCAGCGCCCTGTTTCGCTCCGGCGATGGCGGCAAGACGTGGGAGGAGAGGGATCGCAGTCAATGGATGGTGTGGCGTCCATTTTACTTTGCCAACTTGATCGTTGATCCCAAAAACGAAAACAAGGTCTATAAGCCGGATGGAACTCTCATCATGAGTGAAGACGGCGGCAAGAGCTTCAGCGCCATCGGAGGCGGTGCGCACGGTGACTTTCACGACCTCTGGATCGATCCGGACAACACCAACCACGTCATCACCGGCGACGACGGCGGCGTGTGGTACTCCTACGACAGAGGCAACAACTGGTGGAAGGCCAGCAACCTGCCCATCGCGCAGTTCTATCACGTCAGCGTCGATATGGCGGACCCGTATCACGTTTATGGCGGGTTGCAAGACAACAGTGTCTGGAAGGGTGATTCCGCTTACCCGGGTGGCATCTCCAATAGCCGCTGGGAAAACCTGGGCGGCGGCGACGGCTTCTTTGCCTTCCTCGATCCCGTCGATGCGGACTACGCCTACGTGGAGTCGCAGGGCGGTGATGTCTTCCGCGTCAACCTGCGCACCTTGGAATCGCGCGACATCAAGCCCCAGCCGAACTACGGCGAAGGCAAGCTGCACTTCAACTGGAACACGCCGATCCACATGAGCCCGAACGAACCGGGCACCCTATACATCGGGGCACAGTTCCTCTTCCGCTCCCGCGATCACGGCCAGAGCTGGGACCGCATCTCCCCAGATCTCACCACCAACGATCCCGAGAAGCAGAAGCAGGAACAGTCGGGCGGCGTGACCGTGGACAATTCCGAAGCCGAGATGCACACCACCATCTATTCCATCAGCGAATCACCGCGCGACGGGAAGACCATCTGGGTGGGTACGGATGACGGGAACGTGCAGATCACGCGGGACGCCGGCCAGACCTGGACCAATGTGATCGGTAACGTCCCCCATTTGCCCAAGGCCTCGTGGGTGTCGTGGGTGGAGGCCAGCAGGTACGACGCGGCCACGGCCTATGCCACGTTTGACCGGCACACCTTCGGCGACATGGCCCCCTACCTTTACAAAACCACCGACTACGGCCAGACCTGGACGCCTCTCATCGGCCCGGAAAGCGGCGTTCGGGGCTACGCGCACGTGATCAAGGAAGACACCGTCGCGCCGAACCTGCTTTTCCTGGGCACGGAGTTCGGCTTGTGGATCTCGCTCGACAGCGGTGCGCACTGGGCGCAGTACAAGGGCGGCCACTTTCCCGACGTGGCGGTGCGCGACCTGGTGGTGCAGCCGCGCGACTCCGACCTAGTGGTTGCCACGCACGGCCGCGGCATCTGGATCGTGGATGACATCACGCCTTTGCGCAGCCTCACTCCGGACGTGATGAGTCAAGAGGCTGCCTTTCTGCCCGGCCGGCCCGTGCAACAGAGGCTCAATGCCAGCGGCGGGTGGCCGGAGGGTGACGCAGCTTTCAGCGGGCCGAATCCCCCGGACGGCGCCATGATTACCTACTACCAGCAGAAGCGGCATATTTTCGGCAAGATGAAGATTGAGATTTTCGACGCCCAGGGCAAGCTCGTGGATACGCTCCCGCCAAACAGCCGGCGGGGGCTGAGCCGCGTCAACTGGGCGATGCGGCTCAAGGCTCCGCGCGTGCCGCCGGCCGCCACCTTGGCCTTTGAGACCGCCGTTGGCCCGCGGGTGCTGCCCGGCACCTACACCGTGAAAATGACTCGCGGTGAAAAGATCTACACGACGGAGCTCACCGTGGGTCTCGACGCGCGGGCTAGATTCACCCTCGAAGATCGCAAGCTGGATGACGACGCCGTGCTGCGTGTTTACACCTTGCTAGGTGATATGAGCTTCCAGGTGAGCCGGATTGACGGCGTCCGCGACGGCCTGCTGGCCAGTAGCGCCAAGCTGGGAGGCGCGGATTCGTTCGGCAAGCAACTGGCAGACCTCGCCGGCCGCGCCGACGAAATCCGTAAGAAAATCGTGGCCACCAAAGAGGGCGGCAATCTCACGGGGGAAGAGCGGATCCGCGAGAAGACTTCGCAGTTGTACGGTGACCTGACAGGCTACGAGGGCCGGCCCGCCGATTACCAGGTCGCGCGCATCGATTCTCTCACCCGCGAACTCAACGACGTGGCCAAGGAATTCGATGCCTTCGCCGCCAAAGATTTGCAGGACGCCAACCGCTCGCTGACTAAAAAGGGACTTCCGCCCGTCCAGCCGGCAACGCGCGAGATTTGGGACAAGTCGAACAACCAAGCGGACTCGGGCGGTCTACCGGCCACCTATGCCTGGCACTTCCGGCCGTAACCGGCGCCGGAAGCTGGGCGAACTCTGCGCGGGGCGCTCGATCCCAGCCGCTGCGCCTGCCTGCGCGTTCTGTAAAGGTGTCACCCCGGGGAGATTACGAGTGACGGACAAGAATGGCTGCGTGGACCTGTTCTGTAGGTCCGCGCTTCACTTCGCCACCCAGAATCCCGTTTACAACATTCCAGTTCAAACGCTAGAATGAATTGAAGGCTTGTGCACGGTTCGGGCACTTTCAATTCATGAGTGAGATTGTTGCAATTTATCCCGGCTCGTTCGATCCGATCACGAATGGTCACCTCGATTTGATCGAGCGCGGGAGCCAAATCTTCAATAGGCTCATTGTCGCGGTTCTGACTAACCTCGAGAAGAACCCGCTTTTTACCGTACCCGAGCGAGTGGAAATGCTCCGGGAAGCGACTCAGTCAATTGCCAATGTATCGGTCGATACTTTCAGCGGGTTGCTGGTGGACTACGCCCGGCAGAAGCAGGCGAAGGCTCTCTTGCGGGGCATTCGAGCTTTTACCGATTACGAGTACGAACTGCAAATGGCGTTGATGAATCGCAAACTCGCACCCGATTTGGAAACAGTTTTCTTGATGCCGGCTCTCGCCTACACTTACGTCAGTTCGCGCCTCGTGCGGGAGGTCTTCCAGCTCGGCGGTTCCGTTAGCGGGTTGGTTCCGGCGGCTGTCGAAGAACGGCTGCATCAGATGGTCTTACAAGCTAAACCCTAATTCGAAACCGTAGGGGCGAGCGGCGCTCGCCCCCGGCCGAACGCCATTCGGCCCTACGGATTGGCTTCAGAATGCAATTCTCCGAGCGCATATCACGGATTTCAGTCTCATCCACCGCGGCAGTGGTGCAGAAGGCGGAAAAGCTGCGTTCGACGGGCGCGAAGCTAGTCGACTTCGGCGCAGGCGAGCCCGACTTCCCTACCCCCGATCACATCAAGCAAGCGGCGGTGCGCGCGCTGGAAGAGAACTTCACCAAGTACACCCCCACCGGCGGCACACGGGACCTGAAGGAAGCGCTGGTGGACCGCCACGCCAAGGATTTCGGCTCGCATTATTCCGTCGAGGAGTGCCTGGTCACGGTGGGAGGCAAGCAGGCCATTTTCGAAGCCATGATGGCCACACTCAACGACGGGGACGAAGTGATTTTGCCCGTTCCCTATTGGGTCTCGTATCTCGATATCATCAATTATGCCGGTGGCAAGGCAGTGTTCCTGGAAACGGAGGAAGCTGAGAATTTCACCATGCGGGCCGATGCCGTGGAAAAACTTATCACCCTGCGAACCAGGATGATCGTGGTGAATTCGCCGAACAATCCCACCGGCGCAGTGGTCTCGCGCGAGGAAATGGAGAGGCTTCTGGAGGTGGCGGCGCGGCATAAGGTCCTCCTGATGTCAGACGAGTGCTATTGCCAATTCCTCTATGATGATCCTCCTTATTCCCTGGGAAGTTCAATGGATCGCGACCATCTCCTGATTGTGGGTTCGCTTTCCAAGACTTATGCCATGACGGGTTGGCGCGTGGGGTTTGCCCTGGGATCCAATAAGCTTCTTGCCAATATGCTGAAGCTTCAGAGCCACTCGACTTCCAATCCTACGTCGATTGCGCAGAAAGCCGCGGTGGAGGCCTTGCGCGCCTCGCAGGATTCCGTGCGCGCCATGCTGGCCGAGTACCGCCGCCGCCGCGACCGCGTGGTGGAAGGCCTGCGCTCCATTCCCAACGTCAAGTGCACGCTGCCGCAGGGGGCGTTCTATGCCTATCCCAATATCTCGGCTTATTTGAATCGTGACGGCCTGGCTGACACCACGGTACTGGCGGAAAAACTCCTCGAGGAAGCGCACGTGGCGGTGGTGCCGGGCCCCGCCTTTGGAACTCAGCAACACGTTCGACTTTCCTATGCAACTTCCCTCAATAACATTGACGAGGGGTTAAGGCGGATGGCAGCGTTTTTCGGAAAATTCCAAGTCGAGTGACGAGTGACAAGTGACAAGTGACGAGCAAAGGGAAGAATAGCGATGGTGCCAGACAGACAAGCACAGGCCCACCGGTTTGGCTAAAGTGCTTGCTGGTCACTTGTCACTCGTCACTCATCACTGCTCATAAACCTGATGATGTCCACTTTCAACGGTCCGGTTCAACTCTCCAACATCTGCAAGCCAAAGATTTGGGGCCGGCGGGATTTGGCTCCGCTTTTCACCCTGCTACCGTCCCCATCCGGCGCGGGCCGAAAGCCCGCCAAGCAGCGCGTCGGAGAAGTGTGGGTCACCGACGATGTTTCGCGTTTCATGAACGGCCCCGCGGCGGGCATGACACTTGCTGAGGCTTCAGAAAAATTCGGCCCTGAGCTGCACGGAAAGTCCTGGCCGGGCCGCCGTTTTCCGCTTCTCGCCAAGTATATCTTTACCAGCGACTGGCTCTCCGTGCAGGTTCATCCCGACGACGCCTATGCCGCCGTCCACGACCCCGGCAACGTGGGCAAGTGCGAGATGTGGTATTTCCTGACGGCCGATCCCGACGCAGCAATTCTCCTCGGGCTGAAGCCGGGCGTGACCAAGGAGCAGCTACCCGCTGTGTTCAAGGACAGCACCTCGCGAGACTTCCTCAGAAGCTTCAAACCGCAGCCGGAAGAAGCCGTGTTCCTGCCCCCAGGAATCGTGCACGCCTTGGGCCCTGGTCTGGAGCTGTTCGAAGTCGAGGAGAATTCTGATCTCACCTACCGCCTGGATGATTTTGGCCGTCCCGGGCTGGATGGCAAACCCCGCCCACTGCACTTGGACAAAGGGCTCGACGTAATTCGCCCGGAACTCCCGCCCTTGCGCGATTTGCCCCGGATCGAATTCAAAGAGAAATATGGCCTGCGCCGATTCGTTCTCGCCAGCCGCTACTTCGCTCTCGAGGTCTTGAGCGTCATCCGCACAGCCACCTTCCACAGTTCGCCCGAGAAGGTGGAGGTCCTTTCGATTATGGAAGGCGAAGGACGCCTCGAAAATGAGGCGGGCTGGTTGGCCTATCGTCCCGGCGACACCTGGTTGATTCCGCCAGCCGCAGACCTCTACCGCATGGTTCCGGCGACTGACACCAAGTTTTTGAAGTTCTATGTCCCCGACCTCCAGAAGGATTTCCGCGACCCGCTCAAGCGGCAAGGAATTCCAGCGGAGAAGATCCGCCAGATTGTTTTTGAGTGAAATCCCATGGCACGAAAATCGGTATTCGATCAGGCATACGCCGTCGTGATGGCCGGGGGCAGCGGAACACGCTTCTGGCCTCTCAGCCGCCGCAAGCATCCCAAACAATTGCTTGAACTCTTCGGCCGGGGCACGCTTCTGGAACAAACCGTGACGCGGCTCCACCCCATCATTCCCCCCGAGCGCATCTACATTTACACTAACGAAATTATCTGGCGTGAGGTTTGTCGGCGCTTGCCGCAGATCCCGCGCGCGCAGATCGTGGCGGAACCCGCCTCACGCAACACCGCACCCACCCTGGGAGTGGCGGCGCACGAAATATGCCGCCGCGACCCGCAAGGCTTGATGTTGGTGCTGCCGGCGGACCACACCATTACCAAATCCGCGGAGTTTCTTCGCGTGCTGCGTGCGGGTTGCGAAACCGCGCAAATGGAAGGCAGGTCGGTGGTGATCGGTTTGAAGCCTACGCGCCCTGACACCGGCTTTGGATATGTGCGCGTGGGCGCTCACGAGGCGCGCGTCGCGGGGCAAGGAATTTACCAGGTGGAGAAGTTCACGGAAAAGCCAAAACTCAGCGTCGCTCGCCGTTATGTCGCCTCCGGGAAATTCCTGTGGAACGGAGGCATGTTCATCTGGCGGGCTTCCACCCTCCTCGAGAACTTCGCCCAGCACCAACCCCGAATGGCAGACCAACTGGCGCGCTTGGCGGCGGCGGGCGGTGCGCAGTCGAAAAAGACCTTTCGCCGCCTCTTCCCGCAATTCGAGAAGATCTCCATTGACTTTGCCATCATGGAGAAGATTCGAGACATCCATGCCGTGGCCGCCGACATTGGGTGGAACGACGTCGGCAGTTGGGCGGTGGTTTACGACCTCTCGACCAAGGACAACGAGGCCAACGTCCGGCCGGAGCGCAGCCTGTGCTTGGATTCACGCGGCAACATGATTGTCGCGAAGCGCAGCTTTGTGATGACTGTGGGCGTTCAGGATCTCGTCATCGTCGAGACGGATGACGCAATTCTGGTCACCGCGCGCGACCGTTCCCAAGAAGTGGGCAAAGCGGTTCAGGCGCTGGAAAAGGCTGGGCTCGGGAAGTTACTGTAGTGTTCAAGTTTAGTGGAAAGGACGAGGGTTGAAAGGCGAAACTGGAAATTGGAAACTAGAAACTGGAAGATGGAAAATTGAAACTGGAAAATCAAAAGCTCGTCACCACAGCATTGAAGCTCGAGCATTGATGAGGAAAGGCGTAAGTCTTTAAAACAGATTCGCTGTTTGCTTATTTCGAGTTACCAGTTTCTAGTTTCCAATTTCGAGTTTCCAGTTTCCAGTTTCCAATTTCGAATTTCCAGTTTCTAATTTCGAGTTTCGGCTCTCAATCATGGATAAAATCAAATTCGGCACCGACGGCTGGCGCGGCGTTATTGCCGACGACTTCACCTTCGTCAATGTTCGCCGGGTGGCGGCGGCCATCGCCCACTACGTCCGCGAAGAAAGTGAACCGGCCCACGGCTTGGTTGTCGGCTACGACATGCGTTTCCTGTCGCCGGAGTTTGCCCGGGCAACCGCCGAGGCGCTTTCCGCCGCGGGGATCCCCGTGTGGCTTGCGGGCGCCGGCACCCCCACGCCGGCGGTGAGTTATGCGGTGGTGGCGCGGAAAACAGCCGGCGCTGTAATGATTACGGCCAGCCACAATCCGGCGCGATGGAATGGAGTAAAGTTCAAAGCGCCGTATGGCGGCTCGGCGGATCCGTCAATCATCCATCGCATTGAAACCCATCTCCACCGCCTCGATCGCGCCCGCACCCAGCCGCGCAAAGTCAGGCTCGCAGCAATCGAGGTGGTTGACCTGACCACTCCTTACCTTGAGCGGCTAAAACAGTTGGTCAGCCTGGACCAGGTCCGCGCCTCTGGCCAGAGGTTCGTAATCGATCCGATGTTTGGCGCCGGGCGTGGCTGCATTTCGCGCTTGTTCATCGAGGCGAGAATTCCCTTCCGCGAAATACACTCGGAGCACAATCCGCTTTTCCCGGGCATGAACCCCGAGCCCATCGAACCGCATGTGGAGGGCCTGCGCCGCGCGGTGATGGAAGGCAAATTCAACGGGGGCTTTGCCACCGATGGCGATGCCGACCGCATTGGCGCCATGGACCGTACCGGCGAATTTATCGATTCGCACAAAATCTTCTGCATCCTTCTCAAGCACCTGGTTGAAGACTTGGGGTTGCGGGGGGAAGTGGTAAAAACATTTTCCACCACCCAGATGGTTGACAAGATGGCGCGCAAATACCAACTGCCACTTCACGTCACCCCGATCGGTTTCAAATACATCTGCGAGTTCATGCTGACCCGCGACATTTTGATTGGCGGCGAAGAAAGCGGTGGCATCGGAATCAAGGGACACCTGCCCGAGCGCGACGGCCTTCTGAACTCGCTGCTGCTCGCGGAAGTGATGGCGCAAAAGAAAAAGACCATGGGCGAATTGGTGGAAGACCTGACCCAGGAGTTCGGGCCGCACTTTTATGACCGCATCGATTTGGAAGTGGAACTATCAAGGGCGCAACAGTTGGTGAAGCAGGTGGCCCAGGGGAAGTTCAAGAAAATCGCCGGATTGAGGGTGACGGCCGTGGAGGACCTGGATGGCGCCAAGATGCGGTTCGGAGACTCGGCCTGGCTGTTGGTGCGTGCCTCGGGGACAGAGAACCTGTTGCGGCTCTACTCCGAAGCGCCCTCGCGCGAGCAAGTTAAAATGCTGCTGGATGAAATGAAGCGGATTGCGACGGCGGATGCGGAACGGTAGCGCGGACCTGTCGTTTAGGTCCGCGGCTCTTCTCTTGCCGCGACCGCCAATCTCAGACCCGGACGCCTGCCATCATGTTCCGCAGCGCGAGTGGAAGAACCGCAGACCTCAAAACCGGAGGTCTGCGCTACGATTGATTGCCCATCAATTTGGAATTGCTAATGCAGACTGGCAAGAAAGGTACGCATTTCACGGAGCACGTCCACTTCGTTTGACAGGTAGACGTAATGATGCGCGCCAGGAAGCGTAACCACACGGGCGGTCGGCACTCCACTTGCGAACACCTTTGCCTGCCTCTCTGTCAGAACCGATAATGCGGCGGAATAAACCTTGGCGGCATCACGCACCTTGGCGTCCGTAGTGTTATTGACCCAGGTCCCTTGACCGTGGGGGTTGGCAAAGATGACGAGCGCAGGTGCCGGGATGTGCGTGTATTTCTTCATGCCCGCCATAAGGGTCGCGTAACCCGGGAAGTCGCGCTGCTTCCCAACACGTCCATCCGGAGTTGAATTCCATTGTTGACGGAGTTCCCCCTCGGGATTTGTAAACCCAAGAATACGCAAATTGTACTTTTGTAAGGCGCTGAAGCTGGCCAAGTCGGATCCTGCTGGAGGCGGAGGTTGGGGGCCGCTGATATCTTGAAACTCCTTCATGGCCGGCCCCGTGCCGTTATCGAATGCATACGGGTAGCCGGCCTCGAGGTACACGAGCCCCGCGACACGATCCGGGTGCCGCGTGCCCACCGAGCTCAACTCCTCCCCCGCGATTGAGTGTCCAACCAGCACGGGCCTGCTAACTTTGAGCGAATCAAGGACGGCCAAGACGTCGTCACCAAGGCGATCGGCTCCGTACTCCAATGCGGAAAAACCGGACGCCCCGAAGCCCCGCCGGGTAATGCCGTAAACATGGTAGTTGGCCGCGAGCTTGGGAGCGAACTCGTCGAAAACGTGCGCGGTGTCTCCCCCGCCGGCGAGGAGCACGACAGGCCGGCCGGAGCTCCCCCAGTCGAGCACCTCCAGCCGAACGTTCTTGTCCACGGATACGAATTGGACGCGGTGCGGGGATGGATCCCGCCAGGTGCCAGATGGTTGTGGATGGATGGGAGTCAGAGAGATAAGCAGAATGGCAGCGGCCAGATGAGCGCATCGGAACATGGGATTCTCCCTCCGTAGTGAAGATACGTGGTGAAGTGCTAAGATGTTCCTGAGCCGCGGACCTACAAAACAGGTCCGCGCTACGACGCTTGCGTGGCGCCGATAAACCCATGACCGATTCCGACCGTGTAAAACGCTATCATCGAACTGGCCGCATTTTGAGTGTAACGGGCTATATTGTTGACCTCGCCCTCCTGCTGATCTTGCTTTTCACCGGGTGGACGATTGCGCTTCGAAATGTGGGAGCACACCATAGCGCGCGGCCATGGCTTGCCCTGCTGATCTACCTCGGACTGTTCGGATTCATCACCCAAGTCGTGAGTCTCCCTCTCGACTTTCTGAGCGGCTTCTGGCTGGAGCATCGCTTCGGGCTTTCCAATCTAACGCTGGCGGGATGGGTAAAAGATCAACTGAAGGGCCTCGCCGTGGGCGGCACTCTGGGCTTGCTAGCAATGGAGTTTCTCTACTCGGCGATCCGCCGTTGGCCCGAGCATTGGTGGATTCTTTGCGCCATAGTCTTCATCGGGTTCTTTGTGCTGCTTGCCAACCTCGCCCCGGTCATCATCCTGCCTATCTTCTTTAAGTTTAAGCCGCTTGAGAACCCATCCCTCACGGAGCGCTTGCTGGAACTCTCGCGGCGCGCGGGCACACGGGTGAAGGGCGTGTTTGAATGGAAGCTCAGTGAAAAGAGCAAGAAGGCCAACGCCGCGCTGACGGGCCTTGGCAACACGCGCCGCATTATCCTGTCGGATACGCTTCTCGAGCAATTTCAGGATGAGGAAGTGGAAGCGGTGCTGGCGCACGAATTGGGCCACCACGTTCACCACCATATTCTTCGGGGTATCACGATTCAGGCTGCCGCGACGATTGGGGGCTTCTACCTGATCCACTGCACCCTTGATTGGCTGGGGCCGCATTTTGGATTCCAGGGCGCCGCGGATTTCGCCAACCTTCCGCTTCTCGCCCTGGTCACTACGTTTCTCTCGCTCGTCCTTCTGCCCGCGGTGAATTCATACTCGCGCGCAATGGAGCGGCAAGCCGATACTTACGCGTTGCGCGCCATTTCTTCCCGCGCCCCGTTCATCTCCAGCATGGAAAAGCTGGCCGAACTGAACCTCGCGGAGCGCCAGCCCCACCCCTGGATTGAATTCATTTTTCACAGTCACCCCTCCATCCAAAAACGCATTGATTTCGCCCAGAAATTTCCCGTGTAAGCGGACGCGAAACGGAATCTCTCCCCTGCGGGCATGAGGAGATAGACAGGGTCGACAAAAAAAGCTTGACAGAATGGTTACTCTATAGTATAGTGTTTATGTGAGTATCCGTGAACGAATTTTCTCCTCACGTTTTTTGCCTTGCATCTCCCCCCTTGATCCCTATCCCTCCGGCTTGGCCCGGCGAGCCGGAGCGGACGCGTTTACAGACTGGCAAAGGGGCAGGATTCGGCAGTCCGGTCGGGAATGCGCGTGACCATGCCGCTCGCATCGAGCTGCCCGCAGATTTTGGACTGTTTGACCGAATTGCACATGCCCGCATGATCGAAAATGAAGGTTCATCCGGTTATCTTGATGAAAACAAGGAGGAGCAGGTGTCAGGTGCCAGGTGTCAGGGCGGGGAGCGGGGATGAGTCGCGGAGCCCGTGGGAGTCGGCTGGCGGGAAAGTGCGAAACTGAAGGTTCATCCGGCTATGTTTATGATAACAAGGGAGGGCAGGTTTCAGGTGTCAGGGCGGGGATCGGGGATGGGTTGCAGAACCAGTGGGAGTCGGCTGCCGGGAAGAGTGCGAAAATGAAGGTTCATCCGGTTATGCTGATGAAAATAAAGAAATGCCTAGCCGGGGGCCGCGCGCTGTCGACAGGCCGAAGTGACGGGCGGTCGGGGTTTGACCTAAAAAGATGTTAAAAATGAAGGAACCTCCGGGGATGTGTATGAAAAAAAAGGAGAGCATGACAATACGTCCGTCAGAATACATGCGCTTTTCACGAAAATGCACGACTCGAGATCTGATTGACAACATCCTTGCAGGATTTCTCGCCGAAAATGCAGGAATCGTTGTACGAACATTGCACAAATGAAGGATTCTCCAGATAGATTGGTGGAAATACAGATTGCGACATGAAGTCAGCTATGCGGATGGAAGTTCATTTATTAGGGAGCAAACCCGTAGTACAATCCCTCCAACGGTCGGCTCTGGACTCGAGGGTTTCGTTGTCGTGGGTTCTCGCGGACCAAAGGCAGGTGCGCCAATGATCAGAATTCGAATGCCAATGGTAAGCGCCGTTTTGCTTTCGTGCCTCCTACTATGCGGCGCCGCCGTCGCTCAGGATCGAGCCATGTCGAGCGCACCGGCTTTTAGTGGCGGGGTCTTTGTTACTCCTGTACCACTTGCTCCGTTTTGCGCCGAGGTAGTGCAGGAAATGACTCAAGTGCTGAAGGACGGCAGTTCCTTTCAGCGCAAGACCGCTGCCCTGATTGCGCGCGATTCCCAGGGGCGCATTCGCAACGAAAGTCACGAGGTCCTGCCCGCCTCGTCGAAGAAAAAACCCGTTATCTATTCAGTCCATCTTTACGACCCGGAGTCAAGGCTGAACACCTTTCTGAATCCCAACACGCACATCGCGAGGCAAAGACTTTTGTCCAATCCTCCCTCGACCGAACCTCCTGGCAATTGGTGGATTCGCGACCCGGAGGCTCGAACCTCTAACCCAAACCTTAAGGTAGAGGATCTGGGCTTCAGCGAGATGGACTACACCGAAGTTCACGGCTACCGCAGAAGTGTGACGATCCCTGACAACCTCAGCGGGACCGGCCGCCCCGTCGTGGTCACGGACGAAGTCTGGTACAGTGAGAAAATGCACGTCAACCTCCTAACCAAGCACAACGATCCACGCACCGGTGAACTGACGATGACGGCCACGCGGCTCAATCTCGGTGAGCCGGATGGGGATCTCTTCGCGATTCCCCCAGACTACAAGCTGGTGGATGTGACACCGCCCGACGAGGAGACGCCGGAGCCGGTCGAGGTCCAACAGTAAGTAGACTATCCATGTTAGCTATCTAGACTTTTCCCACGGACGGCAGATGCGCTCGATGGTATCGATCATGTTCTCCACCTGTTCGGGGTCGGGAGGGCGTCCGGCGTGGACGGCGGCGTTGCGGATTCTCCAGGCTTTATCGAGTTGGGCCTTGTCCTCGAGCGAAGTGTAGCCGTCCTCGGTCAGGCGATCGAACAGGATCTCAATCGCCCCACGCACGTTCAGGTTCATGCCGCCGCAGAGTTCGCGCGCGGCCACCCGAAGCAGCCGCTCATATTCCTCCCCGGCGATTTTGCCGGCCAGTTTGGGTTCTTCTTCCACCAGAATGCGTGCCAGTTCCAGCGGCCCGTAGTTGCGCAGGAAAGGCCGCAGCACCTGCGCCACACGGCGGCGTTGAATCCAAACGTCGGCGCCAAATTCCACGTGCGTGGTGGAGGTTTCGCTGGTTTCATCGGCAACAAGTACGTGGTAGGTCCACAGAGCCGTCTCGGTTTCGGCGACCGATTCGAGGCGGAAGTGCTCCTTCCAGGCGCGCAACTCCTCGCAATAGGCCAGGTAGAGATCGATGGTGCGCGGGCGATGAACCTGGAGCAGATTCATGATGGGCGTGGAAAAAACCCCGTAGCGATCGGGATGAACAAAGCGTAGGACAAGGGATACGATCCCGATGCTGTGCAGCACATCGAGGGCACGCCGAACCAGGTCGCGCGGGTCGGCGGGCGAAGGACCCAGCACCAGCCGCGCCTTCCTCAGGACTTGGTCCAGCTCCTTTTCGCTGGGCTTGGGCCAGTAATGCCCAAAGGGCGTGGCGGTAGGATCGAAAATGTTCAGGACGTCCTTCGCCGCCAGCCACCGGTTTCCCGTGCAGAGCGGCTCGAACTTCTTCTCCAAAGCGCGGAAGGAATAGGTGCGGCCGAACTTCTGTTTGCAAATCTCGGGAAAACGATCGAGATAGAACTTCAGATCGAAACCAGGCATAAGGGCCTCAGGGGCGCAACGTCACGGAATCGCAGCCAGTGCGTATCTCCGCGAGCTGGCACGCCCTGCATTTTCTCCCAATGGCTAAGAAATGACAACTCGTGGAGAATCGGGTGATCGGGTCATTGGGCCATTATTACCATTCATAATTCAGAATTCTCTCCCGTCTACCGTTTACTGTCTACTGTCTCGTGCTTTCCCTTTTCCCTCCGCGTGCACGCCAAGGTGGCGTAAAATGCCTGCACCGGTCAGCCCTCGACGAAGAGAAAAGTTATGTCCGAACCAATCACGATCTCGGCAAAGAACTTAGGTGGGGTAGCAATGCCGGGCTTCTGCCCGCGCTGCTTCTGGATTCAGATGCACGCTGAGGGAATCCCCTTCCAGGTTTTCCCCGGCATCTTCAGCTCGATCGATTCCTACGGCAAGCGCCTGGTGCACGGATGGTTTGATCGCCACCATAGCGCTCCTCCCTGGCTCGCCGGACTGGGCAACATCACGGGATACATCAATCCTCCGCACTACACCAAGTTCAGCATTCTTGACAGGGAAAGCAACGTACTCCTGCGCGGGACGCCGGATGGGATCATGGTAATGCAGGACCGATCGCACCTGATTGTGGACTACAAGACCGCCAAATTCACCCAGCACCAGGACGAACTGTTCCCGATGTACGAGGTTCAGTTAAATGCGTACGCGGTGATTGGAGCACAGCAAGGGGTCGCTCCCGTCTCCGGCTTGGCTCTGGTCTACACGCAGCCGGTGACCGACAACGACACGGCAAGGAAGGATGCCAACCAGACGGACTCAGGGTTCTTGATGGAGTTCAGAGCGCACATCCAGCCGGTCGATCTGACGCCGGGAAAGATTCGCCTTTTGCTCGCCAAGGTCCGGGAAATCTACGACCAAAAGCACCCACCCAAGTCGCGAGAGGGTTGCAAGGACTGTGCGCTGCTTCATGGCCTTTTCGAATTGGCAGCAGAGTGAGCGAGCTCGCCACCGACCAAAATCCTCCCTGCTGGCCGAAAACGGCCACCAATAGGCTGAATTTGGGCAGGGTTTGGCGAAGAACATTTCCATCCACAGAAACGCAATCTCAACCAACCAATAGGTACTAAAGGAGATAAATTACATTAGCGATTTCTGAGTTTGGCACGGGTCTTGCCCTATAGGGAGCGGACGTAGGTTTGGAGTTCGAGATATGGACGTTCGACCGAGGTGGGCCATGAAAAACCGATTCTTGCTGATTCCATTAGCGGTTCTCGCGATGGGACTGATTGTCACATCCAATGTTCGGGCCGATGACGAGGACCAGCCTCAGGCACCGCCCCAAGCACAGCCGCAGGCACAGACGGCCGCGGCGCGCATCAGCGTGATTCATGGGGACGTTACAACGATGCACGGTGATGCCGGGGAATGGGCGGCGGGCACGGTGAATACTCCCGTTGTGCCGGGTGACAAAGTGGCTACAGCGGATCGGTCGCGGGCAGAAGTCCAACTCGATTTTGCCAATGTGATGCGGCTCGCCGAGCGCACGGAAGCCAAACTGGCGGATTTGGAGCAGAACAAGATCCAAGTCCAATTGGCTTCGGGAATGGTGGTTTTCAGTGCTTTTAAGGGCACGCAAGCGGACGCGGAGATCGACACCCCGAACATGGGCGTACATCCCCTGTCGCCGGGGGCTTATCGCATTCAGGTGAATTCTCCTACCGAGACCCAACTGGTCGTTCTCCAGGGTGAAGCGGAAGTCCTGACCAATCAAGGGAGCACCAAGGTTGAAGCGGGCCAGATGATCCAGATTCACGGCTCGGACAATCCCGAGTACAAAGTTGACCCTGCTCCGGGTGGAGATGTTTTCGACAAGTGGTGCAGCGACCGCGACCGGCAGATCCAAAGTGCGCAGGCCTGGCAGCACACCGATCCGCAGTACACAGGATCGAGCGATCTTGATGCCTACGGCCAATGGGAGCAGGTGCCGGACTACGGTTGGTGCTGGACGCCTCGGGTGGATGCGGGTTGGGTGCCCTACAGCGCCGGTTATTGGGGTTATGAGCCCTACTGGGGATATACCTGGATTTCCGCCGAGCCTTGGGGCTGGGCGCCTTACCACTATGGCCGTTGGTTCATGTATGGCGGCCGTTGGGCCTGGTGGCCGGCGGTAGGCGCATTTGGTCTTCGGGCCATGTGGGCGCCCGCTTACGTCTCATTCTTCGGGTTTGGTGGCAGGGGCTTTGGAGTGGGCTTCGGATTGGGTTTTGGCTCGATCGGCTGGCTGGCGCTCGGTCCGCGTGACATTTTCCACCCCTGGTTCGGAGCGGGCCACGGCTTTGGCGCACTGGGCTTTAATGAACTCCATGGCGCAGGCTTCATCCATTCGGGAGGGCCGGCCTACGGCTCGAATCTGGAGCGCGCGATGTCCGACGCACGTATTCGGGGCGCTATTAGAAATGTCTCCTCGACGGATTTTGCCAGCGGGCGCATGGGGCGCTCGATGCCGGTGAGCGAAAGCATGATGCATAGCGCAAGCATGATGCGTGGTGCTCTGCCCGTAGCGCACACCCAGGCCAGCATGGGCAACCGGGTTGGAGGCTTCGCGGGCAGCCGATCGGGAATGGGAAATAACGAGCACTTCTTCTCCCGGAGCGGCTCGACAGCGGCGGGGCGCGTGGGTGGAAATAATGAGAGCTTTGGGGGACGGTCGAATTCCATGGCTCCCGGGCGGACGGAAGCCGGACAAGCCGGCGCCGGACGCCAGTCCTACAACTGGCAGCGATATTCGACCTCAAGCCGATCGCCAGCAGGGGGCAACGGCGCGGGTTCGGGATTTCAGGGGAGAAGCGCCCCGGCTGGTAATCCGAGCTGGCAGCGGTTCGCCAGCCCCAGCCCTTATAGCGGGCGGTCGGGATCCGGCCAGCCCTCACGCGGGGCGTGGCAAGGCTATTCTAGCCAACCACGGAGTTACGAAGGCAGTGCTGGCCGCTCGGGAGGTTATTATGGCGGCGGTTCACGGCCATCGCTCGAACTGAATCGGCCCATCATGCGCCAACGCGCTCCCGGCGGCTATTACGGAGGGGGCCGCGGCTCCTCAGCCCCTTCAGGTGGCAACCGCAGTTATTCCGCCCCCAGAGGTGGAAGCGGTGGTTCTTCGGCACCAAAGAGCAGTGGCGGTGGCGGCGGTGGCGGGCACGCTTCCGGCGGTGGAGGCCACAGTGGTGGCGGCGGCCACAGACGTTAAGCTCACCTACTCACAGGGGCAGGCGGCAGGCACTTCAACTCAACCAGCCGCCGCCCCTGCCTTCCTTTTTAGGCTTCTCTCGAACACTCCAACAGCAGATGTAGGGGCCGCCTTGAGGCGGGCATCTGTCGTTGAATACACAATGTCGGGGGGGGGAGCCCGCATCTACATAAACCAACGCGTTCCAAGGTGTTCCTAACGCTCATTATCACTCGTTTCTCATCACGCATACGCTCGCGCTTGTAGCTTGCAGCGCCATTCGCTGACAACGCAGTTGAAGCATTGCGCGAGAGTGACGTCGGTTGTATATTACCCGTATAGATTAGATTACAAAGGTGGAGATTCCTGCCCAAGTTCCACAGCTGAAATTGGGCGGGTAGGAAGCCAGCAGATACCTAAGACACTCGGCGAGAAGCTAGAACGCTAGAGTCAGGGGAGCAATGCCTCGTTCACGACGGATTTTTATCCTTGCATCATATTTCTCAGCGTCGCTCCCCCAGCCGTAGCGGGGCAAGAGAAGAAGCACGGACCACTTACCGAAGGTGCAATCATCAATCTGCTTCATGGGGGTGTGGCGCCGGAGCATATTGCCTCCCTGGCGCAGGAATATGGAATCACCTTCCAAGTGACCCCTGCCATTGAGAGTGACCTGCGAACCGTGGGGGCCACCGAACCGCTGATCCAGACGCTGCGCGGGCTCACACCTAAGATTGTGGCTCCCCGCCCCATTAAACAGGAACCCGCAGCCCCCAAGCCCATCAGACAGGAGCCCGGGCAGATCTCTCAAATGTGGCACTCCTTCGGCACCCTCCACGACTTCCGCGTACAAATAACGAACGACCTCTTTCATGCAGAATGGGTGAATATACCTCTCGCTGATGCCAGACAGGGCGCATACATTCGCACCGACTGTCGACGAAAGGGGGCAAAATGGGTGGGATTGTCGAGCGCCAACATGGCCTTTCCCGTCCGCAGAGTGCGCGGTGGAAAAGACACCAAGTACTGTAAGCTCACCCTCCAATTTGAGGTGGATTCGGTTTCACCGGAAAAGATCACGGGCCACGCGGAGAGCCCGAAAAAACTCGACGCCAACAAATGCCACATGTCCCAGACGACCTGGGGAGAATTCACCTGGGTGCCAATCGAGTAGGTGCGGCATTCAAAACTCTCCGTCTTATTCGATAGACGTGCCAGATGGACCAAAGCGAACTGTCGAATCCCCGTTAACGTCGCGGGGAACTCGTCTCGCGGCCAATCCGTTGTGTCAAGGACAGGCGGGTACGCCGCACGAATCAGCGGTCTAAGTCGAGAATCTCCGCCGAGCGGAGTCCGGAAATCGCCACGGATGGAAAGCAAGGATTCTTCCGTCACCTCGCGTCCCCTCATTGCGCAAAATGGCGGACAGCTTTCGCGCTGAGACTAACGCGTCCTCCCGGCTATCTCCGTAGACCACAAGATCTGGAATTCGGGACATCGTTGCGACCCAGCGTCCATCAGGCGCACGGCAGGCTTCGATGGGGTGATCCATGGCGTTCTCCTCCACCCTAATCCATCGGCCGCAGTAACACGAATCTTGAGACTGTTTGCAAGCAGGTCCTGAGCCAGTCGCCTCGTCAAGATCGCGCCATGACGTTGCGAATGTAAGCGAGGTTCTTGCGCATGTCCGCTTCTAATAGGTTCGGGTGCGCGTCGGTCTCCAGGTTCGCGAAGCCCGAAAAACCGATATCCCGAATGGCTCGCATGATGGGCGCAAACTGAATATTCCCTTCCCCGAGGTAGTGCGGATTGTCCTTCAGATGGAACTGGCAAATCCGGTCCTTCCCGAGCCAGCGGATTTCTTTCACCACATCGAACCCGGCTTGCGTGGAGTTCCCCACGTCGTAGTACACCAGCACGCTGGCGGACCGCGACCGATCCATGATGCGGACGTTGTCTTCGGCGGAGATGGTGTCCTCAAGGCCCAGGGTCACTCCCGCCTTGGCGGCTTCCGGCCCCAGGTCGCGCAGCAGATCGCCGACGTGGTCCATCTCCTCTTTGGTCTGAAGCGCCCAGCGACCAAAGAAGGGCAGCAGCAGCACCTTCGTTTCCAAGGCCTTGGTCAAGCGGATGGAATCAAGCACCCACTTGGGGCCCAGCGGGTCGCGCTTCAGGCCGTTGTCATGCAACTTATCGACGCAGGTTCCGTCGATCGGGATGTTATATTGTTTGGACAGGCTGAGGTAGCGGGCGATCACCTCCGGATTGTCCGTAGGCATCTTGCCGTCCACGAGCTTTCGCCCGAACGACATCTGCACCCCATCGAATCCAAGCTTGGCCGCCAGCGCGACTGCATCGGGACTGGCGCCCAGGTCCAGATTCCAGTCCGTTACACCTATGCGTAGCTTCGCTTCTTGAGCGAAGCCGACGCGCGTGCATAAGCCGGCAGCTACAGCAGAACCGAGAAATCCACGGCGGGTAATCTTGAGCATCAGAGACCTCCGGCGCAGCAGTATACACCCCGCCGGTTAATTCGGGGCTGCCATTTTGCGCCTGGGACACGTGCCATCCCTGCGGGATACAAGGCATCGTGGCTGTCTGAGCGCGCAGGACTTATCGGACAAAAGTGCCCTTGGCCGCGTGCATGAAAGCGTCCCGGCTCTTGGCGCCATCGCCGGGGAAGTCCGCGTGCTGCACCATCCAGATGAAGACCAATCCGTGCTGGGTATCGATGGTCATGTTCGTGGCATACGCGCCGCCGTGGCCGAACTCTCCGTCACCCACATTCCACCCGAAGCCGTACTTGGTGTCAACGGCGTCGGAAGTTTGCTTGCTGGTCATTTGCTTTACTGCCGCCTCCGAGAGGTAGCGCTCGCCGTCCAGCACGCCGCCATTCAGGATCATCTGGCAATACCGGGCAACGTCGGAAGCGGTTGAAAACAGGCCGCCTGCGGGCATCGGCTGGCGGGTCCGATCGGTAAGTGGATAACGTAGTTGGGTGACCATCGTCTCCTCCAGGCCGGTCTTGGCCGCGTTCGCTTTGTAGGACTTCGCCAGGCGCCGGACTTGCTTGGGGCTCGGCCAAAATGTCGTGTCCTTCATCCCCAGCGGTTGGAACAGCCGTCGGTCCATGAACTGTTCGTACGGCATGCCGCTCACGACCTCGATGATGCGGCCGGCGGTATTGATCCCCGCGTTGGAATACTCGTACTTGCTATCCGGTTCGAACTCCAGCGGAAGCATGGCGTAACTCTGAACGCGCGCAGCGAGGGGCAGCAGGTCGAGGGTCGGAGTCTCCAGCGGCGAACTGAAAGGCAGTCCGCTGGTGTGGGTCAGCACATTCTTGACGGTGATGGGGTGTGCGGGCCTCTTAAGCAACATGTGTTCCGTGTCTTGCTCTGCCTTCAGCCACTGGCCTTTGAACTCCGGCAGATATTTCTCCACGGGATCGTCCACGTTGACCTTGCCCTCGTCCACCAGCATCATCAAGGCGGTGGCGGTCATCGCTTTGGATTGGGACGCGATCCAGAACAGCGCGTCGGTCCGCATCGGTTTCTTCGCGGCAATGTCCATAAACCCGACCGCCTCCAGGCTGAGCACCCGGTCGCGCGAAGCCACCAGAGTCACTGCGCCTGCCAGCGTGTGGTTGTCCAAAAAAGGCTGCAAGGCGGCGGCAATCGTCTGAGGTGATTCAGCCGCAGAATGACGAGCAGGGGCCACCAGAGCAATGGCAACTAACGCCACGAGCAGCGATCCGATGAGGCGGAACCCCCCAAAACCTGTTGACTTTCCTCCCGCAAGGCTCGATCGCGCCATCCCAAGAATCGTGTAACGGTTCATCTTCAGCCTCCAGTGGTCCTTTAATCTCAGGGTAACAACTTGATCTCCTGCAAAGTCATTCCATAGCCGCCACCCGTGGGAATGTCGCGGTAGTGGGTATCCCAGTTAGGGTTGCCATTGGAAAAATTTGCCGCATAGCAGAGCCACGCCGTCCGGCCGTCCGCGCTGATGAACTTGGACGGAATATTTACAAAGTAGGCCTGCTCGCCGAACGCGCGCATATACACCACCAGCTTCCAGGGTCCGGCGACGTGGTCGGACTCCAGAATGTAGGTATTAAACTTGGAAATAGTATTTCCGCCGTCGGTAACGCACATCAGGAATTTCTTGAGCGGGGCGTCATAAGTCATGGTGACGCAGCCGCAATTGTTGTTCCAATCGACAAGCGGCTTGATGCGGGCAAAGTCGCGGGTCCAGACTGGGTTGCCGTGGCCGTCGTAACCGGCAAAGAATTCATACTTCGCACGATTATTCATATTCGTAATGCTGGGTTTGACGCGGGCGAGATAAACCTGATCCCCGGTAATCCAACTGAGATTGGCAGGCCGGGGGTTGGGGTCGGGATCGATGGCGCCGTGGCCCACCAGGTAAGCCTTCCCGTCAGGGGAATACTGCATGTTTCGCCCGAAGTCGACAAAGTGCGGGGACCCCATTTTCACCTTCCCGCCCGGCGCGGCGGGCTCGCCGAACAAGGGGTTGGCGGGCGTATGCGGCGTGTCGTGCCACGTCTTCCCGTAATCCGTGGAGTAACGATATCCCACAAAAGGCCCCAGGACGTCCCAGTTCAATCCCTTTCCGGGGTCGTGGTCGGAATCGAGCAGACAATAGGTTCCGTAGTACCACACGCCGTTATACACAAGGCTGCCGCAAGGGTACCGTCCCTCGTAAGGGGCGGGATCGCCCGGATAAATTCCGGCATCGATGATTTCCAAGTGCAGCGGGTCGTCGCCCAGGATGGTGGCATATCCCGTGGTCGCCTTTGGACCGGCGGAGGAGGACTCAACACTGTCCACTTTGCCATCCGTCCAAGGGGAATACATCCTCCCGTTCGCGGCCCATGAGGGATACCAGGTGTCGGCGTTAGCGTAGCGAACGTGCCGCCCGGTGAAGGCCACGCCGGTGATGTCGGTGGACTTTTGGAACGGGCAACTCGCGGGAGGCTCGGATGGCCACACCGTAGCTTCAGTTGGTTGCGTCTCGGCTGCACAGACGTATCTCGCCCTAAGGTTCCATACTACAATGGCGGAACCCATGACAATCAACGTCGGGAGAATGCGGACGCCGACCGGTATTCGAAAACGATCTCGTAACATTGTATGAGGACGCTCCCTTCCCATCTCCGAGAAGAGGTGGGATTGTAGCCCCACAACTCCGAACAAGCAATCTCTGGCGCGGTTCAAGTCGTCCTTGTTGTGCCCATTTTGGGAACATGATAAGGTATTGTGTTTATTAAATGGCTCGGCAACCATAAGGCGTACGACCAGATCGATGTAAGGACGGTGCAATATGGAGATTAAGCCCATCAAGACTGACGCCGACCATGCGGCGGCCCTCCGCGAAATCGAGCGCCTTTGGGGAGCGGATGAGCGGACCTCGGCGGGAGATCGATTGGACGTTCTGACGACACTCGTCGAGGCCTACGAGCAGGCGCATTTTCCCATGGATGCGCCCGACCCCATTGAGGCGATCAAGTTCCGGCTGGAACAGCGGGGAGCGGATAAGAAGGCGCTGATCGGCGTGATTGGCAATCGGACGCGAGTTTACGAAGTGCTTCGCCGGGATCGCCCCCTGTCGCTCGCCATGATCCGCCGCCTAAATCGAACCCTGAAGATTCCCGCCGAGGTTCTTATTCGCCCAATCCACAAACGCAAACGAACCGCGTAAATACCTACGAACCGTTGAGGTTGGCGCGTACATAAGCCACAATGTCTGCGTCTCCGATGTCCCAACCTTGCGGGAGAACGCAGACTCCCAGAGGCAGGAGTATCCGCCAGCCGGCGAAAAACCAAATCGATCTGGCAAATTGTCGTCGCAAAGCGGCGGTTTTCTGCAAAATCGGTGTCGGTTAGACGCAAATGTCCGAATCTAATACATAAATGTCCGACTTTTTTCCGGGCATTGTGTCCGAGGTTTGTTTGTTTTCATACACATTCCGGCTTCGTTCGTTTATTTTTAACATCTTTTTTCTCGAGTGCCCCCTGCCTGACCTTCCCAAAAGCGTTGATCAGGCGCCACAGCCGGCGCAGGTTGGAGTCCTCCAACCTCTGTAGATGCACAGACTTGTCATCTTCCGGTGCCATCAACGCGGCGAGATTTTCCGCGGATTGGACCCGTTCGGCCCGGTGCGCATACTGAAAGCCCAGACTCATGTAAGGATCCATCAGAGATTGCAGTTGCTTCCGGGCTTCCCGGAGGGCGGCCTTGCGCTCGTTCTCTTCCATGGGCTGGTTGAGTGACTTCAGCAGGGTGATGAATTCCTGCATCGCTTCGGAAGGTTCGCCCTTGCGGGCCGTCACAAACTCCTCGATTTCCGCCGCCGTGGGACCCTGGCCCCGCCGCGACAGCGCTTCCTGAAGGCGCTCAAACGGCTCCACCGCGTCGAAGACCTTAGAGGCCTG